>JAYVEJ010000707.1:0-3058 GCA_043748885.1 Luteolibacter sp.
GGCTGCGATCTCGATCCAACGAGCTGATTTCCACGGTGAGTGGAATTACATGATCAGCCCTAGAGTTTGATCATTTATTTTGCGGCGAACCCTAAGTCTAATTGTCGTCGCACACCCGTCCGCTGCGTCGTCGTCCCGTCGCCCAATTGGCCGTTGAGATTGTAGCCCCACGCCCACACCGTCCCATCCGATTTCACAGCCAAGCTATGGTATTGCCCGGCGGCCAGCGCCACCACACCGCTCAAGCCCGGAACGCGCACTGGATTCGTCCGCTGCATCGACGTCCCGTCGCCCAACTGGCCGTAACTGTTTTGGCCCCAGGCCCACACTGTCCCGTCTTGGCGGAGAGCCAAGGTGTGATATGAGCCCGCCACCACCTGCTGCGCGCTTGCTTGTCCTCCCGGAAAAAGCAGCAAGATGGAGGCAAGTTTCCAAAGATCCGACAACCCCCCTCGCTTTTGAAAAGGTCCCGCCAAATTCGGCAGTGCATTGATGCTCGTTTGCAAGCGCGGAGTATTTTTGGATGCATCTTTCAGGCAGAGCGTCGCCATACGAACCTTGAAGCGATTCCATAGTGAATTATCAGCCGAAGCCTTAAAGCCAGCCTGAGGTGAGATGAAATGGATCATAATTTTGCTAGGCTGGTGAGATTCTCAAGATAGATGCCCTCTACATTCCACCAGATTTCAAGTAGAAAGTCGTTAGCCGTCGTTGCAATCGTTAGGGCTTCGCAGACGCTCTAGCGAAAATTCCGTGCGGTAAAGAATCTTCTATCAAAGTGACGTTCTTGTTGCAACGACCCTGCAAAATCTGCCCGAAGTGGCAGAATCAGTTCCGATTTGGTACAAAACGATGGTCGAGGGAGTGGTGAGCAGCCCCGGAACTGGTGACGGCAGGGCCGAAACCGAGAGCTTCGATCAAGGATGCGCCGGATCTCGGACCGAAATGGGCCAGGAGGCCACGGAATCCGACTGGCTGACCAAAATTCCAAGCCACTCGGTCGATGAGGGATGGTATCAAGTTGTTGGGCCTCATGAGTGCCCCGAATTTCCGCAGTTTTCGAAAGCGTTGCCTCAAGTTTGGGTTTGCCGGGCCATGGTATCTCCTATTCTGCTTCTTTTTGTGGGCAAATGCCCGCCATTTTTAGCAAAAGTCTCCATTCACTGAGTTAATGATGGTCGAGACTAGGTTAAGTCCGGGCTTTTTGAGGTTAAGTCAGCGCTTGAGGAGGTTAATGGCAGGCCGAAAGATACTCCGTCCGGCCCAAAAGATACTCCGTCCGGGCCTCACGCGGTAAAGGAAAGCCCAAAGGTAACTCCATAAGGGCGTGAGTCAGTTAAGTCCGGCTCTTCCTTAACCCTGTTCGAGACGTAAACGGTTAAGTCCGGGCGTCTCTTAACTTTGGACGGGACGCGGTGAGTCTCGTCCGGGCATCACTTAACCCCATTAAGAGCAAATAAAACTATGTCCGAGGCTTACTTAACTGTGTCTTGCCCGACATTAACTCCGTCCGTGGCAGAAAAGCGAATCACTGCCCAAACCTGAAGTCCGCCCCGAGGCATGGATCCCGCCACCGGGAGAGGGTTCGTCATTCCGTTTCCGGCCCGAGTATTTTCCGGAAGAATCGTTGCGCCCGTCTAGCAGGTGAACCGACGAAGAAGCGGAAATCACGGAATCTGTCCCCCCTCACGCGATTGCGTACGACCCTAAAAACAGCCAAGTTTCCGCCACTTACCGCCCACTTATCATCACCCACTCGTTCCCTCTAACCTATATGCCATAAGTGACTTTCAATACAACTAACTGTTGTAAAGGACTATTTTCAAAATAGCTGACAACCAACCATGATTGAATATTTATCATTGCCTCCATCAGACTCTATCTGCTAGTGGGTTTCCGTGTCCGGGGCCTCCGTGTGGAGACTCTCCAGACTTGCTAGACAACACATACCAATAGAAAACGCACCCTATGAAAGCACCAAGAATACGCGTGTCGCTGTCATTCGCCAATGGCTCCGACGATATCCTAGAAAACACCGCCCGCGCGGTGGATGCCCATATCTACCAGTCCGGTAGCTTCACTGCCATTCCGGTGCCTCAAGCGGTGCTGGAAACCACCACCACCGCATTCACCGATGCCCGCGCCGCCCAGAAACAAGGCGGCACGGTGGCAACGGCGGTGAAGAACAACCGCCGGACGGAATTGATCGCCCTACTCCAACAACTGGCTTTCTTCGTCCAAGTGGCGAGCAACAACGACCTAGCGGCTCTGCTGTCCAGCGGCTTCGAGCCAGTGAGCAGCAACCGCACGCAAGCGCAGCTTGAGACGCCCACCGTGACGCGCATCAGCAACGGTCTCACCGGCCAATCGCTGGCAACGCTAACACCGATTGCAAACTCACGCTGCTTGGAGCTGCAAGTGGCAGAAATAGGTGAGGACGGCGCACCCGGTGAGTTCGTGAGCGTGGGCCCATTCACCAACTCGCGGAACATCCCGGTGAACGACCGGATTCCGGGCAAGCTGTATGCCTTCCAAGGTCGCGCCATCGGCGGGCTAACAGGCTACTCCGACTGGAGCGATGTGGTGACCCACCGTGTCGCATGATGCCACGCTTCTCGGCGCGGCGGGGAAATCGGATCCCTCCGCGCCGTCATTTTCCTGAATTCCGATATGGATGAAAATAAAACGGCTCCCGACAAGACACCCGTGAGCCGCGGTGGGGCGACTCGGAGGAAAACGGATTTTCGCCGCTTTGCCGGTTGCACGGATCGCCCGGCGTGACAGAGTCGGCCACCACAACAAATGACAAGGGAAACCTCACAGGGAAGACGCGGCGCAAATGACGGTGGTGCTAGGCTACGGTGCGCCGCAAAGGAGCGGCAAGGTGGAGTCGGCGATCTTCGCGCAGGACCCCCGACTTTTTGCCCTTAACCGATGAACGAGAAATCCGGCAACTTCGAACTCCTAGAACCGGCCTCGCCGGAGGCTTTGGTTCCCGACTCATGGCTCGAGCCGTGGATGATGGTGGTGGCGGTTTTGTTAGTGATCGCGCTGCTGG
>JAYVEJ010000708.1:0-8041 GCA_043748885.1 Luteolibacter sp.
AAGGTTCCCTTCTCGCCAAAGGCTGGCGAGCTGTTGCTGAAGATTTCCGCATAAAGGCCAAGCCTCTCGGTTATGTTCCGCTGGACGGACAAATCGTAGATGAACTCGTCCTTGAGGCGCTCGCCTTTAACGTGGGTGACGAAGTTGTAGCCGATGTTCGCATTCCAGATCCACGGGCCGATGTTTTTCCCGAGAATGATGTAGGGCTGATAGTCGAATTGGCCGGTGCCGATGTTACGATTCGTCGCGGTGGGCACCTTGAGCTTGAACGCTGCGAGAGCGGCAGGAAGCCATGAGTGAGGATCATCTATCATCATCATGTAAGAGGGAGTGATCTCTAAATCGCCGACGCCACTGTAAGCAGGGCCATTTTTGGGTTTATCCCATTCGTAGAAGAACGGCTCGATGAGGATTTCTGACCGGTCAGTGATGGCATATTCATACTGATTGACGGTGAAATAGGCCAAGCCCCCCTCCTTGTCGCGTTCCACTTGGAGGGCGGTGCTGATAAGTGCGTCGCCTTTTACGCCAAGCTCGGCGGTCTCGGTTTCGAGAACAAGATCGCCCTGGACGAAGGTAGTGGTGATAGCAGCCAAGGCTGGGACAAGAAGCAAACGACGCGTGAATTCCACAGATTGTATTATGTTATTATTTTTCCCTGACACCTGACAGGGGTGGTGGATATCCTTCTCATGATGAGAGGATCATTAGAATTGGAGAAATTTAAAATTTATTCAGGTGATCTATTTGTGGAATCATCCGATGGAACGCCCCGATGCCGTGGGAGCCGTGAAGATGAATGCGGTCCAGACATCTCCAGAGTCGCCAAGGATGAGGTCACCTCCTTGAGCGCGCGCGAGTTCGCGAGCAAGACTCAGGCCGAGACCGTGACCGGGCACATCATCCGGCACGCTGGCACGGAAAAACCGCGCGAAAAGTTGCGGGATGTCCGCAGGAAGAATCCCACGGCCAGTGTTGGCGATAGTGATCGAAAGCATTTCGCCCAGAAGGCAGAGACGAACGGTGATGCTTCCGCCGTCGCAGTTGTATTTCACGGCATTTTCGAAAAGGTTTTGCAGCACCAGCGTGGTCCGGTCGGCATCAAAACGGGCGTTGACGATGGCAGGACTTTCGATCTTTAGGGTGATACCACGCGTGTCCGCGAGCACCTGCGCATCTTCGGCACAATCGCACACGAGCTGGGCAAGATCACCAACGACTGGACGGAGGCCGAGCTGCCCGGCATCTGCGCGGGAAAGGAGGAGCAGTGTCTGGGTGATGTGGTTGATGCGACGGAGTTCATCCAGCACGGCCGCAGCGCTATCTCTGTCAGCGGCGGCAAGGGTGGGAGAGACTATCATCCGTTCGAGTCCCGCGCGGGCGATAGCAAGCGGGGTTCTGAATTCGTGTGAAGCATCCCCGCTGAAGCGAGAGGCTTGGGAGAAGGCGGAGCCAAGCCTGTCGAAAGTGGCGTTGAGCACATGGGCCAAGCGGGCAAGCTCGTCTGCGCAGGTGGGAATAGGCAGGCGATCAGATGGGCTTTGCGCGGAAACCCTCTCGGCGGCGGCAGTCAGCTCGGCGACGGGTGCCAGCGCACGCGCGGCGAGCCAGCGCGCGCCGAAGAATATGATGCCGAGAACCGCAGGGAAGACAATGGCAACGGCGAGGAGCAGACTGGAGGAGAGTTCATTCATCTCGTCGAGGTCGGCACCGACCCGGAAGGTGAGACCGTTCTCCTGATAGACTCCAAGGCGGATGCCGTTTTCGCCAGCATCGAAGTTGGAAATGCCCGATATGGATCCATCTAGCGAGCAACCGATGAGACTTGGTGAGCGGTAGAGAGAAAGCCCGGTGGAATCCAAAACCTCGACAAACCATCCGTTCGCTGAGGTCTCACAGATGATGCTTTCAACGTCCTCCGGGGTGACCCACGAAGGTTGCGAGCCATTTTTCCGATAGACGGCAAAGAAATGGGTGCCGATGAGATCGAGTTGATGGTCGAGTTCTTCGATTTCTTTGCTACGAAGAAAGTAGGCAACGCCAACGGAGACGACGAGGAGGATAGCGGCGGCCAGCAGCGCGGACCAGAGCCGGAGTTCCGCACGGAGGGACATCCGTTTCATTCTGGGATCTGGAGTTTGTAACCCACGCCGCGCACGGCATGGAGAAGGTTCACCTCGCCTCCCTCGTTGAGCTTGCGACGCAGGCGACCGGTGTAAACGTCGATAACATTTGTTTCCGGGTCGGAGTGGTATTCCCAGACTTTCTCGATGATCTGGGTGCGGGTGACGACACGCCCCGGAGTCCTAGCAAGGAACTCTAGCAGGGCAAATTCGCGCGGCGTGAGCACGATCTGCCGCTGGCTGCGGGCGACGTGGCGTAGCATCAAATCAATAGTTAGATCTCCCACTCGCAGCACACTGGCGGGTTCACTGCCGCTGCGGCGGACGAGCGCTTTGACGCGGGCGACCAGTTCACTCATGTCGAAGGGCTTGGCCACATAGTCGTCCGCGCCGAGTTCCAGCCCCTCAATGCGTTCCGAGACTTCGCCCCGTGCTGATAGAAAGAGTGCGGGCGTGGCGATAAGCCGGGACCGCAGAAGGCGCAACAAACTGAGTCCGTCGCGCCCCGGGAGCATGATGTCGAGTACCAGTCCGTCATAGGGACGGGTGCTCGCGAGATCCAGTGCCTGCTCTCCATCATGCACGACGTCCACAATAAATCCTGCCTCGACGAGTGCTTGGCGAATGAAGCTGGCGAGCTTCTTCTGATCTTCTACAAGCAGGACTCGCATGATGAAATGGTGGGTGCTACGGCTCGTACAAAGCAAGTTGGAACAGGGCGTAGGTGAAATCAGAAATTCCAACTCGCTCCGAGGCGAATAAGGTTGTCCTTGCTGTTGTCGTAACTGTAGCTGGTGAAGATGGCCACCGTATCCGTTAGATGATAACGAATACCGGCAGTGCCGACGATGGTTTTTCCTCCGACCTCTGGCGTGACGGTGGCAGCTTTAGTGGTATTTCCAGAGCCAAGCGATGTGCCCTGATAGTTTATTTCTGCATAAAGTTCATAGTCTTTGCAAACAAACCACTCTGCCGCGAGAGATAGGTCAAGCGGGTTGCGCGTGTTCACTCCAGAGGGAGATCCGATGACGTTGTAGCCGACATTGGCGTGAAAATCCACGGGGCCGATCCTCTTGCTGGCAGCCATGAAGAAGCGGTAGTCGTATTCACCGCTGCCAAGTTGGAGCTTCGCCGCAGTGGGAACCTTGACCTCGGTGGCGAATGAAATGGCGGGAACCCAATTCTGTTCGTGAATCGCTAGATAGTTCAGGGTGAATTCCGTATCGCCCACACCCGAAATCGCCTTCTCACCTTTGCCGCGAACCGACGCGTAAGGAATGGGTTCGAAAAGTATTTCCAAGTCTTTAATAAGGCCGTATTCGAGAGCAAGGGGTAGCGCGAACTCCTTGCCGTCCTTGCCAAACAGATATTCTGCGGCACCGGAGACTTGTGCTTTCCCCGCCTCAATGGGCCTAGCAGTTTCAGTTTCAAAGGCGAGGTCGGCATTTGCGTGGTAACCCGTAGCTACGAGGGCTATTGTGACCACAGTGATTGTTTTGCTGATGGGTTTCATGCGGACGCAGCATGGCTACGAATGGATGATAGAACGGTGGGCAGGAGGATGAATTATTTGTCATGATTTACCTATTGATTCACCTAGTGCCACCCTCTAAAGAAGACAAGGAATGGGAAGCAGCTAAAATCTACCCCCGCCCCTTTCCTTGATTAGGAAAGGGGCGGAATTAGATTTGATATAATCCAAAAAAATGGCGCGACCGAGAACGACCGAAATGTGATCCAATTCGCGTGCGTCCGACGGACTCCTAAGACAGATCGCGAAGGCGGCTCCGTTCCTCTTGAGTAGTAGCGTGACATATGACCCATGCGGCGATACGAGAAACGGTCGCGCTGGACAAATAGTCCCAGTTCATGCTTTGAGTCCGCCGTCACCGCTCTTTCTCCACGATTGAACCTACGTTTATGCATCACTCCATCTGGATTCAGTATTTCATCCATCCTTGGAGCCACGCTTTAAGGAGTCTGGTGGACTGGCCGGGCGGTATTCTCGATTGTCTTGCGGACTTCATCCTATTTTTCCCGCTATTGCTGAGCCTGAGCTGGTCGGTCTCCGCGCTGGTGAAGCTTGCGCTGGTGGGGTCCAAGACATGGGCGGCGCGTCCTGATGGAGTGGAGTTGCCGACGTTGGCGGTGCTGGTTCCTTTTTACGGCGATGGCCGGGAAGCGATGCACACGCTGGACAGCTTGCGGGATGTGACGCCCCGCCCGCAGGAGATTGTCCTGATTGATGACGGCAGCCCGGCGGGCGGCGGACTGCCTGCGGATTTCCCCTTGCCAGCCGGGGTGACTCTGCTGCGGCTGCCCCGGAATGTGGGCAAGGCAGGGGCACTGAGCGCGGCCCTGAGCAAGGTGAAATCCGAAGTGGTGGTGTGCATGGATGCGGATACGACGGCGCTGACAAAGGACTGGGCACCGATGTTGGCGCAGTTCGCGCGAAGTCAAGAGCTGGGCGCCATCACCGGAAAAATCCGCCCGAGACGACTGGAAAATTTGGCGCAATGGATGCAGGCGATCGACTACTTGGCGGTCATTTGCATGGTGAAATGTTCCGAATCGCTGTGGGGCGGGCTGACGACGGTATCCGGCGCATGGGTGGCCTACCGGCGGCAGGCGCTGGTGGAGACCGGCGGGTGGGACACTGAAGCGAGTGCTGAGGACATCGACCTGAGCTGGCATCTGCAATCGTCAGGCTGGCGGCTGCACTATGATTTCAACTGGACGGCGGACGTGGAAATGGCGAGCCGCTGGAGCAGTCTGTGGCAACAACGCAGGCGCTGGAGTTCCGGCATGGCGCAGACGCTGCGCAAGCAGGTGGGAGGGGTTTTCCGGCCGGGCGCACGCCATGGCATGATTTCATTTTTAACCGTGCTCGGCTGTCTCTGGGTCGTTTCCAGCCTGGGCATGATCCTCGTGACGCTGGGCGCCCTGTGGAACGGCCATCTGGGGCTGGGGCTGCTGAGCGGGCGCGAGGGGCTGATCACGCTTGGGGGCGAGGCATTCGTGCTGCAGCTCCTCGTCGGCATCCTAGTGGACCGGGGTTCGTGGCGGCGCTATCCGCTGATGATTGTGCTGGCCTTCGTCTATCCGTTGTATTTCTGGGGGGTTCTTTTCACGAGCAACATCGCCGGGCTTTATCAAGGGTTTTTCCACAAGGAAAACGGCAGGTGGCTGCCGACGAGCGTGCTCGAAAGATCCCCGCGCCCGCGAGCCGGCGAGACGGCGGAGGAGCCGGACCGGGCAGGACGCGGCGCGGGCCACGGGTGGCAGGCCGGCGAGGCACACCGCGAAACTGCCTGCGCGGTCGATCACCTGAGTTCCGTCTCGAAGCGGGTGGGTGCGTTCACCGCCCAGATGCTGCGGATGCTGGTCCTCGGGTGGGGGCTGCTGTGTTTCTATTCCGCGCTGAATATCGTGCTGCGGGGCCATCATTCGGTGCTGCTCTACAGCATGGGACTCATGCAGTTGCTCATCGGCGCGGCGTGCTGGTATGCCGCCTGCTGGCGGATGCCGGCCCGCGGTTCGTTAGGAACCCAGGAGACAATTCCAACGAGCGGCCCCTTCCCTGCCGAGACCTGCGATAAACTCATGCCGCCACCCTTTGAAATTTTCCACATCGAATTCAAGTCATGATTTTTCCCCGGACCACTCTGATCGCCGCCCTGTCCGTCCTGCCGCTCGCAGCAAAGGATCCGGTAAAACTGCCGGACATCGGCATCCCGCAGAGCATCACTGTCAGGACGACAGAAAACGTCACCAAGGGCGGCTGGGTGTGGCTGCTCAAGCAGTGCGAGGCACAGGGCGTCAGCCGCATCGATCTGCTGGTGAAACAGGATGAGGATCACTTCCACAGCGCGCGCACTGGGGCCACGCTGGAGTCCGGCGAGCTACTGGTGCCGCTGCCGGGAGAGAAAACGGCAGCGGGTTGGGAAGATCCCGGCTGGCTGCGCGAAATGCTGGCGAGCGCCAAGGCCAAGCACATCGAAGTCTGGGCGTGGTGGCCATGTTTTCACGATGCACAGGCCGCCGCACTTTTCCCGCAAGCCGCCTATTCTAGCAAGAGAGACGAGAAATTCGTGGACCCCGGCTACCCGGAAGTCCGCACCCGGCAGGCGATGCTGATTTCCAAACTGCTCGATACTTATGATTTCAACGGAATCTCGCTCGACTGGATCCGCTACGAGGGCTGGCAGGCAGGGACCAAGGGGCCGCTCGGCGCGGAGTTTTCTGCTGATTACCAGACACAGTGGACGCCGGATACTCTCGAAAACGGCTATCTGAAAGCCCGCTGGTATGAGGCGCGGGCGAAGTTACTTTCCAAATGGGTGAGCCAGGTGGTGCAAGCTGGCCACAGGAGGCAGCCCGGCGTGCGTTGGGGCGTGTTCGTGCTGCCATGGCAGTTCTCAGAGACGAGCCAAGATTATGGGATGCTGGGCAATGCGGGCTTGGATTTCCTCCAGCCGATGGGCTATTGGCCAGACTGGAAACTGACGCCCGAATGGGTGGGCGACCGGGTGCTCTCCCAACACCGAGACTTCACAAATGGCACCAGCCAGTGGCCGGTGCTCGGCATCGATGCCCCGACTTCTGAACTGGCACGCGCCCTCGACCACATCCCGCAAGGACTTTGCGGCGGCGTCTCATGGTTTACCTACGGAACCTGGGAGCAAAAAACCTTCGACCACCTGCACTCGCTGCTGACTGAGAGCACCGGCGCGCGGCGTTTGTTCGGCTACGAGAAATCGCCGCTGATCGATCCGCTGACTTCTGCGGAAATCGCGCCCGTCGCCTCGCGGGTCACCGTTTCCAGCCCCCCCCCCCAGCCACAGGTGTTTCCCGAAGACTCGTCGGTGTGGTCCACCATCTGCCTCGCGGAACTCTACAAACGCGGCGTGCTCGGCGGGCAGCAGAACGATCCCGTTGTGCCAGTGCTCGCCTTACACACCTTCATCCAGGGCAAGGCCGGCCAGCATGACTACGTTTATAAATGCTCCACCGAGTATCTGGACAGCTTGCTGCAATTCATCTCGGACAGCGGCTACACCGTGTGCCCGTTTTCCAGACTCCAAGGCTACCTTATCACGCACGATGCCTCCTATCTGCCACCACGCCCGCTGGTGATCACCATTGATGACGGCTCGGAGAGCGTCTATCGGCATTTCTATCCCCGGGCGGTGAAACGGCAGTTTCCCTTCACGCTGGCACTCGTCACCAGTTGGCTCAGCGATACCGCGAAAAGCAATCACGCCACCGACGAGCGCGGCAAGCCGGACCCCTCCATGACTTGGGCAGAGGCCACGGAAATGAACGCGTCCAACCTCATGGAAGTCGTCTCGCACTCGGATGCCATGCACTACCAAACTGCGGAAAGCCCACTCGCTCAGGACGAAAGACCGGCGGAAGTCATCCGCCAGTATCTCTCAGAATACCAACGCACCGAGACCAATGACGAATACGCCAGGCGCATCCGCCTCGACATGATCACCAGTCGCAGCAAGCTCACCGAGCACGGGTTCCGTGCGCCCACCACTTTCTGCTGGCCGTACGGCGAGTGGTGCCCGCTGGCAAAATCCATCGGTGAGCAGGCTGGCTTCAGCCATTTCCTGCTATTCGACACTCCGCCCGTCATGGCGACGGCCCAATCATCCCGCGGCAGCATCCCGCGCATCACCGTCTTACGCATCGACGAATCCGTGCCGCTGGTATTTCCCAGCGATTTCCAAGAAGCCCAGAGCTGGTGGCTGGCGTTTCTCAAGGTCGCTCGCGACTCGTGCAGCATTCCGCTGATGAAGGCTACCATCGCCCAACTCACCTGGGAGAGCCAGCGCTCGCCCGAAGTGGAAATGTCTCGCGCCGTCATCGACTACCTGCGTGGCAACAACGCCTCGGGTAGCGCCCGCCTG
>JAYVEJ010000709.1:0-3056 GCA_043748885.1 Luteolibacter sp.
ACGGTTTTCATGTGGACAGATTGTGTCCACATCGGAGTTTTGTCAATAAAGCGAAAAAGCCGGCCAGGTTTCCCTGTCCGGCTTCTTTGATTGATGGGGGCTTGGCGGTTGGAAACCGCCGCCATGATTTACATCATGCCGCCCATGCCGCCGTGGTCGTGACCACCGCCGCCGCCACCTGCTGGTTCCTTGGAAGGAAGGTCGGTGATGAGGCACTCAGTGGTGAGCAGGAGTCCGGAAATGGACGCTGCGTTCTGAAGCGCGGTGCGGGTGACCTTGGTAGGATCGACCACACCGGAGGCGATGAGGTCTTCGAACTTGTCGGTCGCGACGTTGTAGCCTTCGCCACCTTTGCCCTTTTTCACTTGCTCGACGATCAACGCGGCTTCGCGGCCGGCGTTGGCAACGAGCTGACGCAGTGGCGATTCGACGGCGCGAGCAACAATGCCAGCTCCTGTCGCTTCATCACCCGTGAGGCCAAGGTCGCCGATGGCGGCTTGGGCGCGGATGAGGGCAGTGCCACCACCGGCGACGATGCCTTCTTCAACGGCCGCACGGGTCGCGTGGAGGGCGTCTTCGACGCGGGCTTTCTTTTCCTTCATCTCGGTCTCGGTGGCTGCACCGACGTTGATGACGGCGACGCCGCCTGCGAGCTTGGCAAGACGCTCTTGGAGCTTCTCGCGGTCGTAATCGCTGGTGGTGTCTTCGATTTGGCGACGGATTTGATTCACGCGGCCGGTGATGCCTTCGGATGTGCCGCCACCTTCAACGATGGTGGTGTTTTCCTTGGTGATGGTGATGCGCTTGGCTTCGCCGAGGTCGCTGAGTTCCACGCCTTCGAGCTTGATGCCGAGGTCTTCGGTGATGACGCGGCCACCGGTGAGGATGGCGAGGTCTTCGAGCATGGCCTTGCGGCGGTCGCCGAAACCAGGAGCTTTCACCGCTGCGATGTTGAGGATGCCGCGCAGTTTGTTCACCACGAGAGTCGCGAGGGCTTCACCTTCGACGTCTTCGGCGATGATCAGCAGCGGACGGCCAGTCTTGGCAACCTTTTCAAGGAGCGGAAGCATGTCCTTGAGGGACGAGATCTTCTTCTCGTTGATGAGGATGTAAGCGTTCTCGAGGAAAGCTTCCATGGACTCAGGGTTGGTGACGAAGTACGGGCTGAGGTAGCCTTTGTCGAACTGCATGCCTTCGACGACTTCGAGGGTGGTCTCGATGCCCTTGGCTTCTTCCACGGTGATGGTTCCGTCCTTGCCGACTTTGTCCATGGCTTCAGCGATGATGCCGCCGATTTCCGCATCCGAGTTGGCGGAAATGGAAGCGACTTGGGCGATTTCCTTGGCGTCGGAGACGGGCTTGGAAAGCACTTTCAGTTGGGCGACGATCGCTTCGGTTGCCTTCATGATCCCGCGTTGCAGCGAGATCGGGTTAGCACCGGCGGTGACGTTGCGAAGGCCTTCTTTGTAGATGGCTTCAGCAAGTACGGTAGCAGTCGTAGTTCCGTCACCGGCGATATCGGAAGTGCGGCTGGAAACCTCACGGATGAGTTGGGCACCCATGTTTTCGTAAGGGCACTCAAGTTCGATTTCCTTGGCAACCGAGACACCGTCTTTGGTGATGGTTGGGGAACCGAATTTCTTGTCGAGGATCACGTTGCGTCCTGCAGGTCCGAGCGTCGCCTTGACGGCGCGCGCGAGTTTTTCCACACCGCGCAGGAGGGCCTGGCGTGCGGCTTCGTCGAATTGGAGTTGTTTGGCCATGATAGAGTTACTAGTTAGAAGTTATTGGTTATTTGTAATGATCAGTCAGATCCGACGGACCCGACCGATAGTTCAGCCTCAGCCGACGATCCCAAGGATATCGGATTCATTAATGATGAGGACTTCTTGGCCGTCGAGTTTGACTTCGGTGCCGCCGTATTTGGAGATGAGAACCTTGTCGCCGACCTTAACGGTGAACTCGATGAGCACGCCCTTGTCGTCCTTGCCGCCGGTGCCGAGGCTGAGAACTTCCGCTTCCTGCGGCTTTTCCTTGGCGGTGTCTGGAAGGACGATGCCGCCGGAGCTGATTGAGTCAGCTTCGAGACGCTTGACGAGGACGCGTTGTCCGAGTGGTTTGATGTTAGCCATAATGTTATATGTGTTTGGTTTGTTTTCTGTGAGAAGCCACACTGCTGACGCAGAGTGGAAAGTGTTTGGGAAAGAGAGTGTTCATTGTGAACTGCCTTTGCGGGGCAGTTTCTTTTCTTCGGATGTCAGGCGGCGTTGCACCTTCTTGAGATCCTCGGATGGAGGAAGATTTTCAGGAACGATGTTTCGCTCGCCTAACAAATTGCGAACGTCGGTGTTGTTTTTGACGTGTTCGTGGGAGATTGCGGGTTCTGTGTCCAAGCCATCGCGGCTGATGCTGAAGGTCGTGATTTCGTTGGCAAAATCCTTGGCCTTAATGGTGATGGTCGGGAGAAAATCGGCCAGCGGTCGATTGTCCGGAACGCCGAGGCGGGTCTTCATGTTCTGGGTGCTGTTGCCACCGAACAACGCCTGATCGCCTTTGCTGCGGATGACTCCGAAACTCCGGTCGTCTTCGAGTTTTTCAAAAATGAGCGAGGAAAGCAGCTTCTCGGATTCGGTCAGCTTTTTGCGGGCTTGCAGTCGCTCGACCTCGGCGATGCGGAGCTCGATGAGTTCCTGCCGCCGGGTTTGCAGGGCGAAGTAGGTCTGGCAAAACGCGATCTCGTCCTTCGAAGGGTCGCCGTTCTGGGCGATGAGGTAGCAGGCGTAGCGAGTGAGCATGAAATCCTGAATTTCGCGCTGCCCTCCCTTGCCAAGCGCGATCATTTTCCTGACCTCAGGAAAATGATCGGAAGCCTTATGGCCAGAGGTTTCGCAGGCTGTCATCGCACTTTCGATCACCTTGCGGAAATTCTCCCATTTCGTGTAGCCAAGTATCTCTTGAAGATCTCTGGCCAGCCAAAATTCCAAGCCGGATTCGAACTCGGTCTGGACGAGTTTCTCCAGTTGGGAAAGAAGTTGGGTGATGACGGATTTCTTCAT
>JAYVEJ010000710.1:0-3054 GCA_043748885.1 Luteolibacter sp.
TGTATAAAAAACGCCCGTCTCCCTAGCAGGAGACGGGCGTTGTGAAGATTCGAATGCGGATGCTTACTTCGAGGACGATGTGAAGCTCGCTTGGCTGGCACCTTTCTTGATCTTGCTCGACTTGATCCAGCTCATTGTGGAGCGGAGTTTCTCGCCGACTTTCTCGATCGGGTGTTGGGCTTCGGCTTTGCGAATGGCGTTGAAGTTCTTGTTACCGGCTGCGTATTCGGCGGTCCATTCCTTGGCGAACTTGCCGTTCTCGATGTTCTTAAGTTGAGCAACCATCCGCTTTTTCACCGACGCGTCGATGATCTTCGGACCGACGGTGACATCACCATACTCGGCGGTTTCAGAGATCGAGAAACGCATTCCGGCGATGCCTTGTTCGTTCATCAAATCCACAATCAGTTTAAGTTCGTGCAGGCACTCGAAGTAGGCCATCTCCGGTTGGAAGCCAGCTTCTACTAACACTTCGAATCCGGCTTTCACCAGCGCCGTGGTGCCGCCGCAAAGGACGACTTGTTCGCCGAACAGGTCGGTGACCGTTTCCTCGCGAAAGTTCGTTTCAAACACTCCGGCGCGGGCGCAACCGATGCCACCGGCCCACGCGAGCGCGATTTGTTTGGCCTTGCCGGACACGTCCTGATGGATCGCGATCAAGCCGGGGACGCCTTTGCCATTCACAAACTGCGAACGCACGGTGTGGCCTGGTCCTTTCGGCGCGACGAGGATCACATCCACATCTGTCGGGCAGGTGATCGTCTTAAAATGCACGGCGAAACCGTGGGAGAAAAGCAGCGTCTTGCCCTTCGTTAGATGCGGCGCGATGTCTTTGTTATAAACGGATGGAATCACGGTGTCCGGGGTAGCGACGAAAATCACGTCGGCAGCCTTGACCGCCTCGGCGGTGTCCATCACCTCGAAGCCGAGCTTCTTGGCAACCTCGCGGGACTTCGACTTCGGATAGAGACCGATGATGACCTTGAGGCCACTGTCCTTGAGGTTGAGCGCGTGGGCGTGGCCTTGTGAGCCGAAGCCGATCACGGCGAGGGTTTTCTTCTTGAGAGGCGCGGTCGGGGCGTCCTTGGTGGTGTAGATCTTCGCGGCCATGGCTGCTCGGTAGGTTGGTTCGGTTAGTTTTTACCACTTGCCATCGGGGCAGGCGGCGGGGCGGGAACTTGGAGAGATGGTGCGAGCGGGTCAAGCAACAACAGGGATTTCCCAGAGCCGCCGAAATTTCAGGATGCCGCGCCTCAGACGCATCCGGCAGATCCCCAAAAATCAATAGACCCCACTTGCAATCAGCCCGCTTGTTTCTTCTCGCCAGATTCGCTCGATTCGCCAGATTCGCGTTACTTATTTCTTTAGGTTCATCGAACCACCACCCCGTGTTCGCGCATCGCAGCCACCGCCTTGTCGCAATCACCCGCCTGCAAGTTCACACCGCGGCAGGCAGTTAGGTTTAAGTTCACCTTGAAGCCACATTCGAGTGCATCCCGCGCAGTGAACTTCACACAATAGTCAGTGGCTAATTCACATAATGTTAGTTCGGTAATACCTTGCCCGCGCAGCCACGATTGTAGCAAATCCCGGCGAAAGTTTGCCGACAGCGAGGCCATCTTCGAGGACGAGTTGCGTCATCAGATAGATCTGGCAAACGACGGCGGCGGAATCTGCACCGCCGCTGAGCGAGACGGTGAAGCCACGGGTGTGGCTCTTCCGTAGCTAGTCAAACAGCGCAAGGCTGACGGCGCGGGTGAATTCCTCTTCCCTGAGTGTCATGGATTCATCCAGCGCGACTAACAAATGGAGCGCTCGCCGCTTCTTGCCGAAGTTCCACTTGTCGAGCGTAGAGCACTTGGAACTGCGTCAGCGTGAATTTCTTCGGCAGCAGCTCGAAGCCACCGGCTGGCAGCAGATTTTCCCCCGCAAGCATCCAGTGCCGTTTGGAGGATTTTCGCATGATCGAAGGCGAGTGCCGGGACCGTTTCCCCTTCAAATCACGCGGCTTCCGCAGCAGTGGCCGCCGCTAACGGAAGGCACCCAGCGCGGCAGATCAGCAGAACCTTCAGTGAACCCTCGTCGGAGAGGTTTTTAAGAGCTGTTTCCCTAGGATGTCCCGTGCGAATGAATCGCCTTCTCCGGCGAACTCCTTGAGGTAGCCCAGGGAAACTCGTCAGGAAAATCGAAGCCCGAGGAATGGTGATTATCTGAGGTTTGCCGAAACTCAATTTGCCGAATCAGGTGCCGTGAAAGTGATTTTTGTGTCATCACCGCCGGGAAGTGACGACGGTTTGTTCGAGTTGATCAGGATTTGCCAGACTTCCACCGTGAGTTGATTCTTCGCCGGATCCATATCGCAGGAGACGAGCAATCCGTCGTTTCGATAGACTGTGGGAATTCTTCCCGATTGTTGGCGGATCCACCGCATGACCTGATCTGCGGTTTGGAAACTTTTCCTACCCTCCCGGAATTCGATGCGTTTCGTAACAGGGTGTTGGCCGCTATCCTCACTGAATCCGTAAAAATACAGAACGGGGCCATCGGGAGAGCTTTCTTTGCGAGCCTCCAGAGTCGCTGACCGGGTTACACTTTTCCACTCACCTGATCGACGTAAGTCCGAACTCGCATGGATTTTAATGAGTCCGATCTTCGTGATCACTTGGATCTGTTGATACCGGGACATCACCAATTCCCCCCGGTGCAGGCGCACGTCGAGCACGTGCTTCAGGGTGTCCGGAACTGCCCTGTGTGATAAAAGCGACGAGGATTCGAGGTTCTCCAGCAGTGCCTTCGGAGTTTTTGGATTGGAGGCAATGGCGATCAGGATCCTGTCGTTGCCCGCTTCAGCTTCGTTCAGAGCGAGACTCCAATGATCGGCGAGGAATGCCGAGTCGCAGGCGGGATGGGCGACCACGAGAACCCTCGCCTCAGGGGCTTCTTGGTAGATCCTGGAGAGCTGGGCCGGGGTGTAGGGCACGCGTGGCTCCTTGAGGGATTCCGTGAACAGATAGCGACGCATCTCACTGCCTCGCTTCCAGTCGAACCACCGCT
>JAYVEJ010000711.1:0-8018 GCA_043748885.1 Luteolibacter sp.
GTCGGGCGCATCGGTTTGCCAAAAGAGATAGGCCCAAGCTTGGGACTGTCCCGGCAACTGGCTGGTGAGGGCACCGACCGTCAACGTCTCTGTCGCCGGCAGCGGGGATTGCGCGGGTGCGGAAACCGTCGCTAACCCGAGCAGGCAGAATAGTGCAAATGTAACTGAGTGAAGTGTGAATTTCATGAGTAAAACTAGATATAGATTATTTCGCGCCGCCCTTGCCCTTCATGCTGCCATCTTGGCTAACAGAGGTGCTGATGGTGATGTCCTTGCAGACATCCAAAAAGACGACGCTGGCACAAACTTCGCCTGTGCCGGTGAGCCTAGTCTGGCCGTTGATTTTGCCACCTAGCAGATCGATACGACCGGAAATACCGAGGAGGCAGAGCACCTCGCCATCAATGCCGAGGCCCATGCGTGCGCCGTAGCTCGGCCCTTCCGCGAAGACAAAGAAGCCCACCCCAGCGTCGGCAGTTAGAGAGAAGAAGCAGGAGTCCGGGATGCCCAGCAGCACTTCCGAGACGGGGATGTGGACCTCGCCATAGACATAAATGCCATTGAAACTAACGTCCGGTGGTCCTAACGCTTTCGCGGCGAAAGGATCCCACATCATGATGGGTTGCAGGGTGCAGGTCCGGCCGAAAAACACCCCGCCATTTCCGCCCCAACTTTGCATTTTCATGCCGATGCCCGCGCTGAAGTAGTTTGCCTCACTGCTGAAGGCTACCGCGACTGCGAGCTTAGTGATCGAGAAGGCTTCGTAATTGATAGATCCCTCCGCCATCTCGATGCCACCGGCGAGTCCCACCAGTTGCAGGGAGTCAGACTGCGGCGAGAGGAAGCTGAACTTCGCATCCAGATTCAACTTCACGCCGGGAGAAATGAAATCACTCGGCACGTTGAGTGCACCAATCGTCACCTCAGTTAGTGAATCGCTTCCGGTGGCCTGAGTGCATCCGGGGGCCGTATCCTTGGAGGTGTATTGGTTAATCTCAAGGAAGGCCTCGATGTGGACATCATCCGGGACTTTGAAATCAAATTTCCCGTCCATCCGCAGCTTGCGGAGAGCGTCGCCATTGAACGTCGCCGAGCCGATGACGGAGCCAGATCCGAGGTACTTACCGACTTCACCTAACATCCCATTGATTTTATCATCCACCTGCGAGAGCAAGCCACTGAGTGCCTTCTTGATGACCTTGTTTATTTCGCCAAATATCGAGTCCACGCCGGAGTGAATCGCCACTTCGACATCCTGCAGTTGTTGCTTGATGGCGGTCTGGATCTTGGCCAGCAGCGCGGTGCCGAAGAAGCGGTCGTAGATGGCTTGCTCGATGGTTGTGCGGATTTCCTTCTCGGTTAGAGCTAAGAAGCTTTTCCCGCCCAAGCCCTTTTGGAAGGTGTTGAAATAGTCGAGCAAGTCGGCTTCTACCCCAGTGGTGAGAGCATCCAGTTCGGCGGCTTGCGCGGTGATGATATCTTGGATTTCCTGCACCAGCACTCCTCCCGCAGAGACGGCCTTCTGGGCTTGGACAATGATTTCGTTGAGTTGAATGAGAACGTCGCGAATATCTAGCAGTGTGGGTTGTGCATCATGCATCAGTGGATCCACCAGTTCACTGACCTTGTCCTCGATCACGCCGCCCAACGCATTGGTCGAGCCACCGAGTTCCTTGCTCAGGAGTTCGATCAGCTTCTTGGTTAGATTGCGTGCTACTTCGATGTCACCATTGGCATTGGTGGCCAGAAACCCATCGGGCTGCCGGATCATGAGATCCAAGCCATCATGGGTTGTCTTTAACAGTTTTGAGATCTCGCCGAATTGGTTGAGCTGCCCCTGCGTGCTCGCAAGCGCAGCATTCAAGTCCGACCGGAATTGCGCCAATTTCGGTGTCACCACCGAGCTAGGCGTCCATCCACCGGGAAGGTTCCACTGCGTTTTGAGGCTGGCATAGATATTACTACTCAGAGGCTTCACGATGGGATCGAGCGCGGCGGTGAAGAGGTCGCGAGTCTGGTCGTTTAGCAACTTCGACAACGAACCCAACCCCGAATCAAGGCCATCGAATATCGGTCCGCACGCAGCTTCCGTGGCGGCTTTGAAAATGCCCGTCCCGTCGTCGATTTCATTGATCACGAAGTTAGACACACTGATCTTTGGCATACCCGCGTAGGATGCCCCGAAGGTCATCTCTGCACGTTCTGCACTCAGATAGGGCAAGCGGTGGTCGATCTTGAGAACAACCATCTGTTGTGCGAGTTCGCCAAGCGCGGAATCATCCTGGCTGGCACTTGCATCCAGCGAAGTAAATGAACGAGTCACGGAATTCCATAGCAGTTTATATTTGAAATGAATCGCCCCGCCCAACCAGGATTGCTGAGTCGTCGTTAGAAACTTAGGATCGGAGATATAGAAATCACGCGTTTCGCCGGTGCCCTTGCCGGTGATCGGGTAGGGAAATCCGCGATTCCAGGTGTCATGATAGGACGAGGAATCAAAGTAGCTGGACTGCACGCCAATCCCCGTCTGCCAGTTGCCATTTGCGACCTTCATCACTGAGTTCTGCCACGGGCTGGGGACGTACTGGTCGGCGGGCGGACGGTTCGGCGTGGTTTGGAAATGAACCTTCGGCGACTCGAAAAATGAGACTTTCAGCCGACCCGCGATGTTCCAGAACCCGCTGGGACTGTCCTTAGCAACGTGATTCCACAGCGGCGGCGCACCGGTCACATTGAGATAAGCGTCGGCCACCGGGGTGAGGATGTATTCCTCGAATCCACCCGGAGCCGTCTGGCGTTTGGGTCCCTGAAATTTAACCTGCTTCGGCATCTTGAACCGCGAGTCCAGTCCTGCGAGTTCGCCGAGCTGGGTGTCTGAAAATTCTTTGTTGATTAGATTTCCGTGAGCATGGAATCCCACTACGCCGGACAAGGTGTCAGTTAGGTGAGAAGAGTAACTGTCGAGTCCCAACGAGAGATATCCCTTCGTCACATCGCAGCCTGTCGGATGGAGGAACTGAAGCGCGCGGATATCGATCGGCGCGTTCCAATACTCGAGGGTTTCCGGTGGAGTTGAGTTAGCGATCTTCGCTTGGTCGAGTCCGCCATTGCAGAGGAATGAGAGTTCCGCGAAGTCCACGAAGATATTCGATGGCTGAGGCACCACGACGCGGCCAGTGACGCGTGAGTCCTTCATGTCATTGTCGAGAAATGATAAACCAAAATTAGTTAGATCAAAGTGATAGCCGTAGAGTATCAGGTTATCTGGAGCGGCAGCCACTTTGTCATGGATGCCAGTGACGCCGCCACCACGGACGTAGTATTTACAGCACTTTTTCAAGGCATAGGGCCCGTAGGATTGCCCCGCCAGTGTGCTCGCGCCGTTCACTCCAGACGCGGTCGAGTCGTTGATACCAAGATTCACATTGAAGCCGGGATACTCCGCGCGACCCGCTAGGTAAGCATTCGTCGCCGGGCGTTCCGTGGCAGCCCCGTCGAGGGCGCTGACTCCAGTGTAGAGCATGATTCCAGGTCCATCATTCACCTTGCCGGTGCTGCTGCTAGAGCCTCGCAGAAAAATGCCTCCCATGGCGAAAGTTCCATTAGAAAAGGGCGTCACCACCCGATGGACAAAGGCGCCGCTTGACTGAATGTAGCCCCAGCGGAGATCTAACCCCGAGCCAAAGGTGCCACTACCCACCAAGCCGCCATCCTGCGTGATTTTCAAAATCCGGCCAGTCGGCGTGAACGATTGCAACGTGGTTGGAACGGATGCGGGATTCCCACAACAATCATCGAGACAGCCGCCAAGCCATCTCATGAGAATGTCTGGATTGCCCACCGGGAGAGTCAACCAACTGTTAGCCGGATTGATCAAATCAGACGTGATCGCCATTTGACCATCGCGAATCGCCATCACCGCATGATAGGGGAAATGCGTGCAGAACAATTGCGAAACGTTAGAGAAAGCATATCCGCCGGTGAACTCGGCACCGCCCTGTGCACCGGACTGGATCGACTGGCTCACCGCCGTATTTTGGGCATAGCGCCAGTATTGTTCGTTAGAGCATTTGATTTTCTCGGTCGCGGCGACCGGAGATGTTTCTAACTGCGTCAGCTCGACGCCGCGGACATAGGCCGCGCTGCCGCTTGGTGCAGTGATATCGAAGCGCCCGCTTGCCACCGTCCACGACACGCTGGTCGCGCTGATCAGCATCGGTTTAGACTCTTCCATCACCCAACCTGCTCCTGCGCCCCCGGGTGGTGACCAAATGAAGCTCGTTTGCACCGGATTGAGGTCTTGATCTAATAACACTCCCCCGAACGCGAAGCGTCCATTGAGGGTTTTGGCGGTGGCTGCTGTGGCCCAGCCCATCCCTGCCGGTAAAATCGTGGAAACAGTCGCCGCCGTGCCGCCGTTTGCATTCAGCACAATGCCAGTGCGATCAAACCGCACGTTACCGATACCCCCTCGATCAGGGACCGCAGGAGGCACTAGCGTCACGCTCGACCCGCCGCGGATGATCGCGTTGCCATTCGCTAACAGCGAAACATTCAGACTGCCCGCAGAGTAAGTATGGGTCGTGCCCTTGACCACCGCCGCCGCAATCGCCAGCGAGGTATCGATGGTCGTTGGGGTAAGCAAGGCACCCAGTGATGGATTGTTAGTGATGCTGGTGAAGGTTGTTTCAATTGGGTTGGCGGTAGCTTGGCCAAAGATAAGTTTGCCGTTGAAATGTAGCAATCTGACGGCCGCGAGTGTCGTTGCATTGTCCTGCACGGGAAACAAATCAGCAGCTTCCTCGAAATGGCTCAACGTGACTTTGGTAAAATAGGTTTTCCCCGGACCGTCAAGTTGGATGCCAGGTGCGGGCCTGAATTTCAACAGCGCAAACCCGCTCAGCTTGGAGGGAATTACTTGCCCTAACACCGCATGATTGCCGATGGCCAATGATAGATCGGTGTCGGTGGTCGCCAATGCAATCGACGTGTTCGGAGCCGCATTATCGAACAATTGCACGGTGAAGCGAGCCGTTACATTAGAGGTTTGCGTCAGCAAGGTAGGATCGTCATACCGATACAAAGTGTAAGGCACACTTAACGCGAAATCTGCATTCGCTGGGTCCGTCTGCACGGCAAACGTATGTGCGAAGCCCGCTCCCGCCTCCAAGTAACCCACCGCATTGACTGGGGCGTCGGCCGCATTCGGCCCCTTGAAATGAATGAAACGAAATGCCAACCCAGAGGCTCCGGTGCCAAGCGTTCTGCCGCGCCCCGAAGATATAGCAACCGCCTCTACTTTATATAACAACCCAGGATCAAGTTTCACGCCAGAAGTCGGCACCAGATAGGCCGAGCGAGTCGTGGAATAAGTTCCAGCGCCGGCCCCGGAAAAGGTGGCGAAGGCACCTGCCACGTAGCCATTCACGTCTGCTCCCACACATGGCACGACCCCTCCTGTAGGATTAACTAACCGAAATCTCACCTGCATGGAAACGGAAAATGCCACAGTGGTATTCGCCGTCACATCGGTCTGGGCCGTGATGAACCAGCGGTCATAGGGAGCTGTGGCAGGCGGCGTCGCCCCTGCGGCTTTGTCGGCATCGATGACGAACATCGGCCCGCTCGCTGGATAGTTAGAGACCGTGGTGGAGACGACCGTGTAGGCTGTTTGCGCACTGAGCTGAGGAGCCAGAAGAAGCACGCACGACAGCGTTAGAATCCCGAGCAGCAGCGATCGCAGTGCCGAAGGTCTGAGGTTTTGATAGAAGTGCATCAGGTGAAGGGTGGGGTGGAATGAAATCGGTTGTGATCGACCGCGACGCTATCAGAAGTGGCCGACTCGCCAATGGAACTAAAGAGGTATGTAAAGTCGCCGGTCTTGTGATTGAATCGCGCAGGTGAAATCGCCGATTGCAGAAAATTTGAGAGGACCATTGCAGGTTGCTCTATTGGTCTTCCTTGTGGCGCTTGCCCCTCTGCTGTGGCTGTTTGCGCATTTGCGGCATGATGCCACCCTGCGCGACAACGAGCGGCTGGCCGAACTGGTGACTGCGACCCGCAAGGCGCTGATGAATGAAAGCGTGAAGCACGATGGATTAATGCGGGCTTGGCGAAACCGCATCGCGATTGGCGGCATTCCTACAAATGACGCGGAGTGGGAGTCTATTTTCGAAGGACCAAAAAGCTTGGGTCTCGGCCGGTTCCGCGCGGTGGGATTTGCCCGCTGGGAGGACGGAGATCGGCTTATTGTGCGTTTCAGCAAAAGCCAGAAAGCTGAAGAAGAAATCCCTGTCGGCACCGACCTCGGGGCGCTGCCGGAAATACGAGCCGCTGTCGAAAAATCCAGCCAACGGGGTGAAGTCACTCGGGTAGGTGAAATCGCGTTTTCAGCCATCGGCAAGCGAGCCGTCGCACTCACCAGTCTAACTACCGATAAGCATGAACGAGCAGTTATACTTACCACCCTCGGCACTCAGGATTTTCTAACTCCCACCCAGACAATTTGGGCGAAGACCGGAACTATGGGTGGCATCGGCAATCAATACATACAAAATGACAGTCTGCCTGGTGTGGGCGAAGGCATCGTGAAGATTGATCCAGCATCCTCTAGCGGAAAAATTTCTCCGGGGTTTCAGTGGTCCAGTGCCTTCGGTGACTTACGCCTTCGTTTCCGACCCGGACCCAAATTTGCCCGCGATTCACTTGCCGACGAGGCATGGATCGTCCTCGGTGGCGGCACGTTTGTGGCGCTTCTGCTAGCCACGCTGGCTTGGACCCAGGCGCGGCAGCGCGGCGTGCTGCGCGATCAAGTGCGCCACCAAACAACTGAACTCCGCGAGACGAATGTTTCGCTCAGCCAATACAAAGCCATCGTGGAAACTACCAGCGATCTCGTCGGCCTGTGTAATATAGATGGCACGCCGATTTTCATGAATCGCGCTGGCCGCAGCTTGCTCGGCATCGGGCCAGATGAATCGTTAGACGCTTATCCATTTGAGCGGATCCACACGCCGGAGACTCTCAAATTATTCGCCAGTGAAGGAATCCCACAGGCCATGGAACACGGCTCATGGAGCGCGGAAATCAACATGCGCCACGGCGACGGCCATGAAATCCCAGTCGCCTTCGAAGGGGTCGTTATTAAATCCACTGAGGGTGATTCATTCAACCTTGGCTGCATCGCTCGCGACATCACTGCGAGCCGCCAGCTTGATTCACAACTCCGTGCTTCTCTCGAAAACGAGCGCGAACTGGTGCGGCTGAAATCCCAATTTGTAAACACAGTCTCCCACGAATTTCGCACGCCGTTAGGAGTTATACTTTCCTCCACTGATATACTCACCCACTACCTCGACCGGCTGACGGAAGTGAGCCGTAGAGATCATCTCAACGATATTTTCCAGTCCTGCAAACACATGTCACGGATGCTGGAACAAGTACTCGTGCTCGGCGGCATCGAAGCGGGAAATGCTTCGTTTATGCGGCTTCCGCTCGACCTCGCCGCACTTCTCTCACGCATCGCCGATGAAAGTTCCTCCGCCAGCCTTGGCGGTCCCATCCGCTTGGAGATCGCCACCGATCTAGCAGGGGCGAGTGGCGACGAGGGACTGATGCGGCACATTTTCCTCAATCTGTTATCCAACGCGCGGAAATATTCCGCCCCGGATGCAGCCATCGAATTCGCCGCGGGCAGGGACGGCGGCGATGCGGTTGTCACCGTGCGCGATCACGGCATCGGCATCCCGGCCGAGGATCTACCGCACTTGTTTGAGTCCTTTTCGCGCGGCTCTAACGTCGAGGATGCGCCGGGCACTGGCCTCGGGCTTTCGATCGTCGAACGCTGCGTCCATTTGCATGCGGGCACAGTCGCCATCGAAAGCGAGGAAGGCCGCGGCACGCTGGTCACCATCCGCCTGCCACTCTTCATCCCTCAGTTATGAAAAAAATCCTCGTCATCGAAGATCACGCGCTGATGCGCCGCAACGTCGTCACCATTCTAACGATGGAAGGCTACG
>JAYVEJ010000712.1:0-20916 GCA_043748885.1 Luteolibacter sp.
TCGCATCCACCGCATGGCCTCGCCTGTCCATGATCGCGCCATCGCCCTGCTTCTCGACGACCTGACCACCGCTTCATCTACCAGCTCGTCTGACCCACCGAGCCAGCCCCAAAATGCGCCAAATCATTTTCCGACCGGATCAGGATGTCTGGGGTTGGGCTTGGTGAATACTTCGCCGAAGTCCTGCCCCAGGACAAAGCGGCCAAAGTGAAAGAGGTCCAAGCACGAGGCGTGCTGCTCACTCCCGCGTTGGCTGCAGTGCTGATGTCCGCGAGCGCCGTAATCGTGGCCATCAACCCGCGCCCCCTGAGACTAAAAAATGACAAACCGCTGAAAAACGGGGAGACCGTAACAGCACCCGCCAAGACGCAGGCCGGAGCTACACTCGCTCCTGAATTGGCGGCTGGCACCCACCATTGAACAACTCAACGGGACTACCTTTAGGTCGAACGCCCCCTATATCGAAGGCACTTGCTGCGAAGGCTATCCCAACATCGCGCAAGACGAGGCCGGGATGAAGCGGCTTCGTCGGCAAGAGAAGTGGGAGGGCAAAGACTTTCGAGTTGAGATTGCTGCGCCGGAGTTAGCCGAAAAAGGAGAGTGAACCAGGCAATTGCGCTCCATTCGTCGAGCGCTAGGATGCGGAAGAACTGCGCACTCTTTTCGGAAGGATGCGGAGCGGCAGAGGTGCCGCCTCTTTAAAGTTCAACTCGATGAGTTCTAGTCTTTCGCTATTTCAAACACCCAAAGGAGATTGGAAAAGAAATTAAACATTTACGCTTTCACCATGGCGCAGACAATCGCTGCCGCGATTCTTGATGCTGTCTGCTCGTTCTTCTTGGCCTTAATGCCAGAGGTGGCGACCCGCTCATGTGACTGCGCTTTTCACGCGGATTTGGCGGGCAGTCGCTCAAACATCGAGAAGATTGGATTATGAATGTGCTGGCGATTGATACCGGTGGAACTCATGTCAAAGTCCTCGCGTCCGGAGAGAAGAATCATCGGGAATTTTCATCCGGTCCGACGCTAACAGCCAAGCAGATGGTCGCGGAGGTCGAGAAACTGGCGGAGGATTGGAAATATGACGTGATCGCGATGGGTTATCCCGGACTCGTGGCCCACGGGCGCCCTGATTTGGAACCGCATAACCTCGGGCGAGGCTGGGTCGGATTTGATTTCGCCGCCGCGTTCAAGCGGCCAGTCAGAGTGATCAATGATGCAGCGATGCAAGCCTTGGGTAACTACAAGCGGGGCAAATTACTTTTCCTGGGTCTCGGCACCGGCTTGGGTTCAGCGATGATTGTGGAAGGCATCATCGTGCCGATGGAACTGGCTCACCTGCCCTATAAAAAGGGAACTTACGAGGATTATGTGGGATTTCGCGGCCTGAAGAAGCACGGCAAAAAGAAATGGCTGCGACATGTGGTGGATGTGGTGAAACGTCTCAGCGCCGCCCTCGAACCCGACGATCTGGTTTTAGGTGGAGGCAACGTCAAGAAGCTGGAGACGCTGCCTCCCGGTTGCCGCGCCGGCGACAACGCGGGGGCATTCATCGGCGGATTCCGACTGTGGGCCGAGCAAGGAACTCTCGGCGATTCGCTACCGGTTCGGTGGCCATCTGGAGAAATCCCCGAAAGGAGGAGCGACGCATGAATCTCACCGACAAAGCTACCGTATTGGCCGACAACCCCGATTTCGCTGGCAGCGCTGATAAACTTGCCGCTGCTAACAAACCAGTTGATCCCCATTCCTACGCCCTCGTCTTCTTCGGGGCCACTGGCGACCTCAACTTCAAGAAGATATTCCCGGGTTTCCGCCGGTTAATTGGTTGTCCGGCAGCGTCGGGCATTTCCAAAGACAGTTATGAAAACGATATTCCAACTACCTAACCGAGAGCGCTTCACCCGCGTTTCCGCCGTGATCGGTCTGCTGGTCGGGCTACTCTGGGCTGCGGGGCTGCGGGCGCAGTCGCCCGAGGAACACGCGAGCCACCATCCCGGAGGTGCGGCCCCGACCGCTGGAGTAATGCCCGCCGCGCCGGGTGCGGCTCCCGCGATGGGTGCAATGCCCGCGGCCGGTGGCAGCCCAGCAGCCGGCGGCGGGATGATGGAACAGATGGGCGAGATGATGAAGGGCATGGGCGTGCCGCCGCCGAAGGAGCTTTATCCCACGCTGATGGCGCTGCCGGAACTGACGCCGGAACAAAGGCGGGTGGTCGA
This sequence comes from Luteolibacter sp., assembly GCA_043748885.1. Classification (GTDB taxonomy): domain Bacteria; phylum Verrucomicrobiota; class Verrucomicrobiia; order Verrucomicrobiales; family Akkermansiaceae; genus Luteolibacter. The sequence continues at coordinate 2,220 of JAYVEJ010000712.1, forward strand.
ACAGCAGTCGGGCGAGCGGATGCATGCGGGGGCGATGTTGATAGGTCAGGCGCTCGATACGCTCAACGCCGGGACGCAAGCGGGCGATTACGCTGCGATGCATGAAGCGATGACCCGCCTGCGCGAGGGCACGGCGCAACTGGAGAGCGGCATCGCGGCACGCCGTGCTTTGGCGGAAGGCCGTCTGCCACGGGAGGTCGCGCTCGCATGGTTCAAGCGTGAAATGAATCTCTCGTCCGCATCCGCGTCCGCGCCGCGTCAACTGTTCGGGGTCGCGCCATTCCACCTCTTTACCATGGTGCTGTTAGTGGTGTTCGCGCTGGCGATGGTCGCGCTGTATTTCTTCAAGATGCGCCGTGCGGCGGCCCTCTTCGGGCGAATCGAGGCTGATAAAAAGTCACCGCCGCCGGGATCGGCACCGGAGCTTGCGGGCGGGAAACCTCCGTCCGCTGAAAAACCTGCGAGTCCTGCTGCACCATGAGCGATCTACCTCCAGAAAAGCCCGCGCCGCCTTTGACTGCGAATTGGCGCGGGCAACTTCGCGTGGGAAGCATCATCACGGAAACACCGAGTGTAAAAACGTTCCGGCTGCTGCCTTCGTCCGGCGAGCACTTGCTCCCTTTCACCTTTGTGCCGGGTCAATTCCTCAACCTCGCGTTCTGGATTGGGGGCGCGAGAATGAACCGCTCCTACTCTATTTCCTCCTCGCCCAACCAGCGCGAGCACGTCGATCTCACCGTCCGGCGCGAGCCACGCGGTGCGGTCTCACGTCACATCGTTGATCTGCTCAAGGTCGGAGACATCATCGAAGCGGGTGGCCCGGTCGGTAAATTCACGTTTGATGGCACCGAGGCGGAGAGCATCGTCCTCATTTCCGGCGGTGTGGGGATCACACCGATGGTGAGCATCAGTCGCTATCTTACGGAGCAGTCATGGCCCGGTGAGATCTTCTTCATCTATGTCTGCCGCACTCCGGCCGACTACATTCTAGCAGATACCATTACCGCACTTGAGCGCGAAAACCCCAAGTTGCACGCCATCATCACCATGACCCGTCCGGAAGGGACCGACTGGCAAGGTCCACGCGGACACCTAACTGCCGAACTACTTGCGCAAGCCGTTCCCGAACTGACCTCGCGGCGCATCCACCTCTGCGGCCCCGTGCCGATGATGGATGCCACGAAAGCACTTCTCACGGAAATGGGCGTGCCGTCGGAACAACTCAAGACCGAGGCTTTCGGCACCCCCCTGCCCAGCCCTGCGGCCTCCCGCAGCACGGCAAAACCCAGTGCCGCCGCCACGGGGCCGCTTGTCACGTTTTCAAAAAATAACAAGTCGTCGAAGATTCACGATGGCCAGACCGTGTTAGAACTCTCTGAGGAACTCAGCATCGGAATCCAATTTTCCTGCCGCGTCGGCACCTGTGGCGTGTGCAAGGTGAAGATGACAGCCGGCGAGGTCACGATGGCGGTGGATGACTCGCTCGACGCGGACGACAAGACCCGCGGCATCATTCTCGCCTGCCAAGCCATTCCGAAAAGCGACATCAGTGTGGAGGCATGAAATCATGAAAGCACGCGAACGTATCGTCCTCACCGGCATCCTAACGGTCTTGCTGCTCAGTTGGCTCGGCTTCCTTGTGCATAGCTCTCCACGATTTGCGGGCAGCGGCTTGGGTGCGGTGTTTGGCATTGCCGCGGCCGTGCTCATGCTGTTCCCACTCGCCTATCCCATCGTCAAACGTATCCCCGCGATCAACCGCCGCGTCACCAAGCATGTGTCCATCGAGACGCTGATGATCATCCACGTCTATGCAGGCATTTTTGGCCCGGTGCTCGCAATCATTCACACCGGCCATAAGTATCAAAGCTGGCTGGGAATTATACTAACATCCGTTATGCTGCTCGTCGTGGTGAGCGGATATGCCGTTCGTTATTTGCTCACCTATGTGAATCAGGAGGTAAAGGATAAGTTAATCCTGCTCCAGACGGCGCGGGGCGATCTCGACCATGCCTGGGGCGTGCTCGAAAACCTTCCACCGGAACAGAGCGCGCCACCGCAGGCACCTTTCCTGCTGGCTGCGATGGCGAACATCGGGATCGATCTTTCACCCGGTGGCCCGACCGGAGAAGTCACCCGCACTGCGGAGGCCGTGGCGGACCTCGAATTCGCGGTGCGCACGCACGAATTATTCAAGCGCTGGTTCGCTTGGTCGTTGAAGTTGCACATCGTTCTGTCGCTGCTCTTCTATGTGCTGCTAGGGTTGCACATCTGGGCGGGGATTTACTTCGGACTGAGGTGGTCATCATGAAACTTAAAAATGCACTCCTCTTCGCGGGCATCACGTTCGCCCTGCTCGCGTCCGCTTTCTTCGTGTTCTCCTCCCGTCATCGGGACAAAACGATGGGTGCAATCCGCTCGCCCGTCTCTTGGCAACACATGGTCGCACCGGGCGAGCTTTCAAAAGGCCATGCTTTTCTCGAAAGCAACTGCGCCGCTTGCCACACGCCCGTGAAAGGCGTCGAGGCGAAGAACTGCATCGTTTGCCACGCCGACAATCTGGCAGTCCTGCAACGCCAGCCGAGTGCTTTCCACGCCGACATCGGGCAATGTTCCTCCTGCCATCTCGAACACCAAGGACCGGTAGCAAGGACGACGAAGATGGATCACGTTGCACTCGCACGCATCGCCATCAAACAGCTCGAACGCGAGCCACAGCAAGGCGGTGCCGACGTTGCACAAATCAAACGCTGGCTTGAAGAAGCCGCTAGCTCGCCACAACTGGACAAATCCCAGCCCGGAGAAATCGGCGTGGCGGCGCAGTTCGCCCTCAGCCATCTGCAACCGGAGGAAGCACTGTTGAATTGCGCGGCGTGCCACTCCACCAAAGACCGGCACCTCGGCTTGTTTGGCAATGACTGCGCGCAGTGCCATGTCACTGCGAAATGGACTCTCCCGGATTTCCGCCACCCCTCATCCGTCTCGCAATCGTGTTCGCAATGTCATCAAGCCCCACCGAGCCACTACATGATGCACTTCCAAATGATGTCGATGAAGATCGCGCACATGGAAAAGGCCGAGGTGAATCAATGCTTTCTTTGCCATCAAACGACTTCGTGGAATGACATCAAAGGTGTGGGTTTCTACAAACATCATTGAATCTAACGCCATCTCCGCCTCCTTCCCGCTCACCCCAATTTCCAACACACTCGCACCAATGACCCCGCCACCCAACGATCTATCACGCCGCAACTTCCTGCGCGACACTGCCGCCGTCGGCCTGCTAGCTGGCTTCGAAAGTATCATTCCCGCCTATGCCCGATCCGCCCGTGGAAGTAGCGAACCGATTGACCTAACTATCGACAAGCAGACCCTCGACATCGGCGGGCGACGCGTTTCGACCATCGCCGTCAACGGCATGGTGCCGGGGCCGCTGGTGCGTTTGCGCGAAGGGCAAGAGGCCGTGATCCGCGTGACCAATCGCCTGAAGGACGAGGACGCCTCGATCCACTGGCATGGCTTGCTGCTGCCTTTTCAAATGGATGGAGTGCCGGGTCTGAGCTTCCCAGGGATTCGTCCGGGTGAAACATTTACCTATCGGTTTCCTGTCCGGCAAAGCGGCACCTACTGGTATCACAGCCACACCGCGCTGCAGGAGCAGCTCGGGGTTTATGGACCGATCATCATCGACCCTGCGGACTCCGATCCCGTTCGTTATGATCGCGAATACGTGGTGATCCTCGCAGACTGGCTTTCCGGCGACCCGGAAGTCATGTTAGCCAAGTTGAAAAAACAGAACAGCTACTCGAATTACCAGCGACGGACGCTCGGCGATTTCATCGGCGACGCTTCGAAAGACGGATTTGCCGCGACCGCCAAGGATCGTTGGGAGTGGGCCAAAATGCGGATGGATCCGACCGACATCGCCGACATCACCGGGCACCACTTCACCTTCCTGATGAACGGCCTCGCGCCGGACTCGAACTGGACCGGCATTTTCAAGCCTGGCGAACGGGTGCGTCTGCGTTTCATCAATGCGTCGGCAGTGACCTTCTTCGACGTGCGAATCCCCGGCATGAGGATGACCGTCGTCCAAGCCGATGGCCAAAATGTGAAGCCGGTGACCGTGGATGAATTCCGCATTGGCATCGCGGAAACCTACGACGTGATCGTCCAGCCGAAAGCTAGCCGCGCTTACACGATCTTCGCCGAAACCACCGACCGCAGCGGCTTCGCCCGCGGAACGCTTGCTCCGAAGCCGGGCATGAGCGCCCCTCTGCCCGAGCGGCGTAAACGCCCGGTCCGCACCATGGCCGACATGGGCATGGGCGACATGGCGGGAATGGCCGGAATGAAGGGAAGTTCTAGCAACTCCATGCCCGGCATGGACATGTCCGGCGGCGGGGCAGCCGCGATGCACGGCCCCGACAAGCACGGCCCGGGAAATTCCGTGGTCGCGATGGCTCCTATCAACCGCCTCGGCGAACCTGGCACCGGACTCGAAGGGATGCCGTGGCGCGTCCTCGCTTACAACGACCTCCAAAGCCTCGTCGCCAACTACGACAAGCGCCCGCCCGAGCGCGAAATCGAGCTCCACGCGACGGGTAACATGGAGCGCTACATCTGGGGATTCGACGGCAAAAAATACTCCGAAGCCAAGCAGCCAATAGAGTTTTACTTCGGCGAGCGGCTCCGCTTCACCTGGGTCAACGACACCATGATGGAGCATCCACTGCATTTGCACGGCATGTTCATGGAACTCGACAACGGCCACGGGATTTATAACCCGCGCAAACACACCGTGATCCTCAAGCCCGGAGAAAAGCTCTCGCTCAATATCACCGCAGACGCACCCGGCCTGTGGGCTTTTCACTGTCACGTCCTCTACCACATGGAAATGGGCATGTTCCGCGTTGTTTCCGTCGCGCCAAGACCCTGATCGATACCCTCATGAAATCTTACCTAATCACCCCTTTCATTCTCACCGTCCTTTCGTGCCTGCCCGTCGCGGCACAAGACGACATGAAAGACATGCCCGGCATGGCTCCCGAGGCCAAGCCCGCCGCCAAGAAACCCGCTCCCGCCACCGACGAGATGACGCAGGAGGAAATGGACGCGATGCCCGGCATGAAACCCGCCAAGCCTGCCCCCAAGGACGACATGGAAGGAATGCCGGGAATGGAAAAACCCGCCAAGTCCAAAGGCCAAGCCATGGACGCGATGCCCGGCATGAAGCCCACCAAGCCCGACATGGAAGCAATGCCAGGGATGGAATCTGTCGCCACCCCTCCGCAGATGAGTGCCCCCGGCATCACCATTCTCCGCCCGCCCCAAAAGTGGGTGCCGCCCCGCGGCGACAACCGCGCCGCCGAACTGCTCTCTCGCAGCGAGTTGGAAGACCACATGAAGCCACTGCCTGAGCCAGTCATGGACTCCATGGCTTACAGCTTCAGCCTGTTCGAACTCCTCGAATACCGGGCTAACAGCTCAGGTCCCGACACTTTTACCTGGGATTTCGTCGGTTGGTATGGGGGCGACTTCAATCGACTCTGGTTAAAATCCGAAGGCAGTCAGGATCTCAATGCGGGCAACGACGGAACCGGTGATCTCCAGCTTCTCTACGGTCGCTTAATCGCGCCGTTTTGGGATTTCCAAGCCGGCATTCGCACCAAGTTCAACCTTGGCTCCAGCCTTGACGGCAACACGCGAACTTACGCCGTCATCGGCTTGCAAGGAATCGCTCCCGGCAATTTCGACATCGAGCCCGCCCTCTATCTGAGCGACCGCGGAGAAGTCTCAGCCGAGCTGACTGCCAGCTACGATCTCTACATCACCCAGCGTCTCATCCTGCAACCGCGGTTTCAGGGCGAGGTTTCGTTTCAGGGTGATGATCGCTTCGGCACCGGTGAAGGCGTGACCGAAACCGACATCGGGCTGCGTCTGCGCTACGAGATCACCCGTGAAGTCGCTCCCTACATTGGTGTCTCGTGGCTGCGAAACTATGGCCAAACCGGTAGGATCGCCCGGCAACAAGGCGAATCGAGCGATGCCGTTGCCTTCGTCGCGGGTATTCGGATTTGGTTCTGATAGGCACCGACTTGCCAAACACCACAACCATGACCCGGGATCCCATCTGCGGTATGACCGTCAACCCCGACACCGCGCTCCATGCCGAGCACGACGGGCAGACGCATTATTTTTGCAGCGACGAATGCAGAGAGCAATTCCTGAGCGCTTACATGGTCGCTCGCCGGACCGATCCGTGTGTGATCGTTATCTTTGGCGCGTCCGGCGATTTGACGCGGCGCAAGCTCCTTGCCTCGCTCTGCAACCTCGCCGCCAGCGGTTTGCTCACCGAGGACTTTGTGATTATCGGCGTAGGTCGCACGGAATGGTCCGACCAGGACTTTCGCGAGAACATGCGAAACGCGGTGGCTGAGTTTGCCCCGCAAAAAGTGGAGCCGACTCTGTGGGAGAACATTGAGAAGAGGATGCGCTATTGCAGCGGCTCCTACACCGATCCCGTAACCTATCAGCGGCTGGGCACCCTATTGTCCGAAGCCGACGCAAGCCATCGTACCGGCGGAAATGCTTTGTTCTATCTCTCCGTGCCTTACACGACCTTTGGACCCATCGTCCAAAACCTCGCCGCGAGCGGATTGTTGAATGAAGAGCCTGCGGCATGGCGGCGGGTCATTATTGAGAAGCCATTCGGGCATGATTTGGCGTCCGCCCGGGAACTGAACGCAGTCCTTTCTTCCTCAATGGCGGAAAGTCAGATCTATCGGATCGATCACTACCTCGGCAAAGAAACCGCTCAGAACCTGCTCGTTTTCCGGCTGGGTAACAGCATGATTGAACCCGTTTGGAACCGCACGTTCATCGATCATGTGGAAATCACGGCTGCGGAGTCGATGGGGGTCGAAGGCCGCGCCGCCTTCTACGAAACCGCCGGGGCGTTTCGCGACATGATGCAGACCCACATGCTGATGCTTCTCGCCCTCATCACCATGGAACCGCCCGCCTCTCTATCAGGGGAAGCCGTGCGCAACGAAAAGACCAAGGTGCTGGAAGCCATGCGGATTCTCAAACCGGACGAAGTCCTGCGCGACACGGTGCGCGGGCAATACGGGCCGGGCCAGATCAACGGAAAAGTCGTCGCGGGCTATCGCGATGAGCCGGGCATCTCGCCGGAGTCAACGGTCGAAACGTATGCCGCTGCCAAGCTGTGGGTGGACAACTGGCGCTGGGCGGGCGTGCCCTTTTATTTGCGCACCGGAAAGAGACTCGCCCGGCGCGTCACGGAAATCGTCGTTCGGTTTAAAAGTCCACCGCTCTCCTTGTTTGGCGGCACGCAATGTTCCCCGCTCGGCCCCAATCTGCTGATCATGCACATTCAGCCCGATGAAGGAATCACCCTGCAAATGCGTGCCAAAATGCCCGGCCCCACCATCCATACGCGAGCCGTAACTCTCGATTTTGACTATGCGCAATTCGGAAACATCGCCCCCACGACAGGCTACGAAAAGCTGCTCTACGATTGCCTCAGCGGCGATCCCACCCTTTTCCACCGCACGGATATGGTGGAGGCCGCCTGGAAAGTAGCGGACCCGATCCTCGATACATGGGCAGCCCAATCCAGAGACAACTTGCCGACTTACGCACCGGGAAGCTGGGGTCCGCACCCGGCTGAACTCCTCCACTCGTGGCAAAGCCGATGAGTGCAATCCCAGGACAGAAAACGAGTTCTCTCCAGTTGCTGCGCCTCGGAGTGGTGATGGAGCCGCAGCCGGGAAATCTAATGGAAGCGGAGGGGGTCTTGAATCCGGCATCGGCACGCGGTCGCGATGGCCAGCTCTACCTTTTCCCTCGGCTGGTAGCGCAAGGCAATTACTCGCGGATCGGCATCGCGCGGGTGCTCTTCAACGAGGTCGGCGATCCGGTCGGAGTCGAGCGCCTAGGCATCGCACTCGAACCGGAAGCAGATTACGAACTCCGGCCCGGTGGCGGCGGCTGCGAGGATCCGCGCATTACCTTCGTCGAGCCGCTGCAGCGGTATGTGATGACCTACACGGCACTTTCATCTCGAGGACCACGCATCGCCCTGGCGATTTCGGAGGATTTGTTTCACTGGGAGCGAATGGGGCTGGCGATCTTCATGCCTTATGAGGGCGTGGACTTCAATGAAGTGGCTAACAAAGACGCCTTGGTGTTTCCCGTCGCCATCTCAGACCCGGACGGGCAACCCGCCATGGCACTCATCCATCGTCCGCTCTTTCCCGGCACCGGACCGGACGAAAAGCTTCATTGTCGGTTTCCTCGAATGGTGGACATCTTGCGGGAAAGCATTTGGATTTCCTATCACTCATTGGTCAACGAAGTCTGCGACAAGCATCATCATCTCTGCCATTTCGATTCTCACCAACGGCTGGCAATGCCGGTCGCGGCCTGGGAGCAGTTGAAAATCGGCGGTGGGACCCCGCCCATCCTGACTCCGCAGGGATGGCTGTTCCTCTATCATGGAGTGTGTGAGGCACCGCGCGAACCTGACTCGCCGCGAAAGCTGAGCTACTCCGCGGGACTTCTCATCCTGGATGAGAAGCACCCCCATCTCATCCGCTATCGCTCGCCCGTGCCGGTGCTGTCGCCCGAACTAACCAAGGAGCGCGAGGGGATCGTGCCCAACGTTGTCTTTCCCACTGCGATTGACCGGCGGGATGACCTGGGCTTACCCGACCGCTTCGACGTTTACTACGGCATGGCGGACAACCGCATCGGCGTGGCGCGCTTGGACTTGCCAGCCCTCCTGCCGGATCAAGCCACACCGCTCCAATGACTGGCCCATCAACCCAATAAATCCACGCGCCAAGCATAGCGTTGGACATGCCAACCCATTTACAATTCGCAGCAGGAACAGCGTCTCGCTTACACCTTGCCCGCCTCGGAGCTCCGACTTCCAGACAAGCGCGGGCGTTTTTCCTAGCAGCGGATCATTGCCCAGTGCGATGTTCTTCCGCAGATGAATCCTGATCTTCACAAGGCCTTGCAAGCCCTGCCGCATGGTCCTTCGTTCCGGTTTGTGGATGAGTTGAAATCGCTGGTGCCGGGGCGCGAGGCGACCGCTATCTATCAGGTGCGGGGCGACGAGGCATTTCTCGGAGGGCATTTCCCCGGCCAGCCGATGATGCCCGGGGTGATTCTCATCGAGGCCATCGCCCAGCTCGGCGGGGTGGTGGTGCAGACCGATCCACAACATCCCGCGATGGCGGACTTGCGGCTAACAGGAGTGCGCGCGGCGAAAATTCTCGGTGCCGCCGTGCCGGGAAACGTCTTGGAAATCCGTGCGAAGGTCGAAGGTCGGCTCGGCGGATTGGTGCAGATCGAGGGTGAGGTGTTAGGCCCGGCTAGCGTCTTGGCCACCGCCAAGGTGACGCTTAGTGGGACCATCGTTTAGGAGGAAACATGGACTGCGGTGTCGGCGCTGCGCTCTGCCACCGCAGTCCAGGGGAGCTTACGGTTCGCTTGGCGCGGCTTGGCCCCGCATTTGCAGGCGCAGACCACCGCCTTTGAAGCTGTCGTCGATGTTGAGAGCATCCACGCGCTGGCGGATGTCAGCGGGCGCGGCGGCTTTATCTTGGGCGGTGTCCCATGGACCACTCCAAGTTAGGTTCCCTTGGGGGTCGCGCACGGTGACCTCCTTGGCTCCATCCTTGGCCTTCACTTCCACGCTGCCTTGCGGGTCCATTTGTCTGAAAATGCCACCACCTTGGATCTGCACTTTGCCGGCGGCGCCGATGCCCGGCAGGGCCAATCCCGCTTGGCCGATGGCTCCTTGCATACGCTTTTGCAAATCGCGCATGGCTTCCTCAATCTGAGGGGGTGCTTGGCCAGGGTCGCCGCCCAGCTCAAATCCACCGACGTTGCCTGCGATGGCATCACGGACCCGCTCCGCGAGTTCCTTGGGCAAATTTTCGAGGTCGAATTGGTCGAGAGTGTGAGGTGCGCTGTCCGCAATCTCGATGGGCCTAGTGCCGAGCGTCACCTCGAGCGTGGTCGGCTTGCCCTGGTGGATGAGATCGATGCTGATAGAATCACCCGGCTTGTGGCCGGAAACTTGTTTGGAAATCTCCAGCGGTGAACCGACGGGTTGGCCGCCGACTTTGGTGATCACATCGTGGACGGCGATTCCAGATTTGGCGGCGGGGCCATCTGGCACCAGCGAGCGGACGACAATACCTGCGCCGGGTGTGAGCGCGAGATGATCGGCTAACATATCCGGCACCTCGCTGGAGACGACGCCTAAGAAGGCGGCCTCCACTTGGGGCTTGGGCGGTGCTGCGGGGAGTTTGATTTCCGGCAGCGCGGCTTCCTTTTCCGCAACAAGCGGTGGCGGTGGTGCATCATCCGCAGGCGCTTCCAAGGCGCAGGCCGGAGCGATGAGAACGGCGGCAAGACCCGCGGTTATGTATAATGTTGATTTCGTTTTCATGGCTTACTTACTGGGAGCGCAGTAACTAAATGGTTTTGTTTGCCGAAATCCTATTAATTGGTTTTCGCGGGAACTAACATATACTCAACTCGAGGTTGTTCGACTTGGAAGGTGCGGCCTTGTTTGTCCCTGACGGTGATCATATCTTTATATACCACGCGGACTAAGCTGTGCGGTTGGTTGTTGGATTTCCATACCACGCCTTCGTCATGCACTTCACTCACGCCGCGGTTAAATGAGGCAGGCACAAAGTTTCCGTTAGCGGGGCGGGCGACGGGTGAAGAAACTTGGGTGACTTGGCTGATGAGCTTATCAGAAGTTTTTCCCGCAGGCATCAGCAGCGCGGTGGTCGCGCCGATCAATGCCATAGCGGCAGCCGCGCCCCACAGCGGGCGTTGGCGGCGGTGTTGGACTGCGGTGTTAGCTTTTGGAAACAACACGATCTTCTCATTCACTGCGAACGGCACTTCGTGGACGATGGCTTCGAGCTGCGCCATGAAATCGGCAGACAATCTAGCAGGCGAAGTTTTCCGCAGCACTGCTTCGAAGCGGATTTCCTCATGGCCGAGTGTGGTCAATGTCCCATCAGCGGCGGCTTCAAGTCGCGCGAGCAATGCCTCGTCGAGCGCACTGACTTGGAGTTCGCGAAGTTGTGCTTCGAGGGATAGTGGATCGTGAGTCATGGCGATAAGTTAGATGGAGAGGTCGCCTCGGCGGCGGGCACTGCTGAGGTTTTTTTTGAGCGCCTCAAGACCATAGCGATACCGGGAGGCTGCGGTGTTTTGCGAAATTCCAAGAGTTTCACCGATCTCGGCGAAGGTGCGCTCACCCCAAATTTTCATGACGATGACTTCGGCAAATTTCTCGGGCAGTTCTTTAAGACTTTGTTCGAGTTGGGCGCGGGTTTCATCATCCGATGATTCAGTTTCGAACCAGGGTAACAAAGCATCGTAGGCACCGGATTCAGCATCGGCAGTGACGCTGTCTTCGCGGCGTTTGCGGCGGTCGTCGCGGCGGCTGAGGTCGATCGCGAGGCGGCGGATGGCGGTGTATAAATAGGGCTGCCACGCGTCCTGCCCGCCGACGAATTCGCCCGTGCGGACTTTCTCCACAAGCTTCACCAACGCGTCTTGGAAGATGTCCTTCGCGTCTTCTTGCGAGCGCGTTTGCTGCCGCGCGAAGAGTAACAATTTCGGGCCTAATTCCTCCAGCCACTCACGCCAAGCGGAAGCGGCGGGTGATGCTTCTGAGACCGCAGTTAGAGATGCCATGGGAGTGTCTTCGTCCATAAAGCGGAGCAAGGTTTGGGATTTGTCTCCCGGTTGAAATGAGTGATCAGAATTTCCAGCGCGCGAGCTTGCACACGCGCTTGAAGTGCATGGCCTCGACCGGCGTGATCGAGAGCCGGGTGCCGCGTTGGCAGACTTGCATTTCGGCAAGCAGGCTGTCGGCTTTCATCGCTTCGAGCGTGAGCATTTCCTGAAATTTCCCGACGAATTCAAAATCAGTTAGCCACCAGCGAGGTTTCTCCGGCGTGGCTTTGGGATCGTAATAATCGCCCTTCGCGTCGAACTGCGTGGGATCGGGATAAGGCTCGCCGACGACGCGGGCGATGCCGGTCACGCCCGGTGGCTTGGCATTTGAGTGGTAAAATAACGCGAGGTCGCCGGGCTTCATTTCCCGCCACATATAATTCCGCGCGAGGTAATTTCTAACCCCACTCCACGGCTCGCGTCTGACTTCCGCAAGGTGGTCGATGCTGAAAACGTCCGGCTCAGACTTGATCAACCAATGGCGCATGGTGGTCAGGCGATGGCTTGGATGAGCGCTGGCTTGGCGGCGGGCAGCGCAAGATGCTCTGGGCCGAGTTCGAGACCTTGGGCGGCGCGGACGTCGGCTTCGATCGCTTCTAACACGTCCAACTCCGGCCGGAAATTCGCCGCGTGATACGAGCTGCGGACCAGCGGGCCGCTGGCGACGTGGCGGAATCCTTTCGCGAGCGCGATGGTCTTGTAATCATCGAAAGCCGCGGGCTTGATGTATTCGACGACCGGCAAATGCTTCTGAGTGGGGCGCAAATACTGGCCCATCGTCAGCACCGTCACGTCGTGGGCTAGCAGATCGTCCATCGCGCGGAGGATTTCCTCGTGGCGCTCGCCGAGACCTAACATGATCCCACTTTTGGTCGCGACCTTACCATCGACCAATGCTTTGGCCTTTTTTAAAACCGTGAGGCTGCGCTGGTATTGGGCGCGCGAACGGACCAGCGGGGTGAGTCGCTCGACGGTCTCCAAGTTGTGATTGAAAATGTGCGGGCGGGCGTCCATCACCATCGAGAGCGCCCAGTCGCGGTCGTTGAAATCCGGCACCAGGACCTCGATGATGATTTCAGGATTTGCCCGCCGGACCGCTTCGATGGTGTGCTTGAAATGCTCCGCGCCCCCGTCCCGCAGATCGTCGCGGGCGACGGCGGTAATCACGACGTGTTTCAAATTCATCCGCCGCGTGGCCTCGGCGACGCGGGCCGGTTCGTCCGACTCTAATGCATCCGGCCGCGCGGTTTTCACCGCGCAAAACCCACAAGCGCGGGTGCATTTATCGCCGGCGATCATGAACGTCGCGGTGCCTTGGCCCCAGCATTCCCAACGGTTCGGGCATTGTGCTTCCTCGCAAACGGTCACCAGTTTCAGGTCGGTGATCAGCGATTTCGTGGACCAAAATGCCGGGTTGTTCGGCAGTCGGACCTTGATCCAGTCCGGTTTCTTGTCCCGGTGCAACGTCGGATCCATCTTCATTTTCGGCCCACAACTACTCATGTCGGCGGGAAACTAGGCCCGTGATTGACAGCGGGGAAGCGGAAAGTGTCCGTCTGTCTCAGCCGGGAGTGACAAGATCCGGCTGAGACAGCCGGAACACATTCACGGCCAAGCGGGAAGCCATCCTGCCCGTTACCCCCAATTCGAGGGCGGAATCAAGGAGTGGCGGACTCCGATCCGCCATGCCCATGAGCCGCCAATGATTTGAGGAAACCGCCCTTCATTGTCCTCCTATGGGCATGGTGTCGATGATGCCCAGCGGCAGTCGGCGAAATGGCGACGGCGCTATTATGGTCTAACCCATGACCTGCAACGTTGGCACGACCACCTCGCCCGCCAGCAAGACCCGGAATCCGCCAGCCTATCTCGCCTGTTATTCCGTCATATTTGAGTATCCTGCCAGACCCGACAGAATGATGTCCCCGGAAGGGGCGATGAGCACGCCGCCGGGTCTGTCGAATTCATCACTTGGATTGTGGTCACGTATTTCCCAAACAATGTGAGCGGGTGCCATGCGAGTTGGAATTCGGTTTGCGAATAAGAGCAAAATGCTGCCCGCTACAAACATCCCGACCACGATGATTGAGAAAATTTTTCGTGACACTCGCATGATCCACGATCCTAGCTTTCGCGGCGCGAACGAAAACCAGAAAAGCTCTCTTCAGGGAAACTTCACCGGAACTTCACACCCAGCCCCTTGGTCAGCGCTTCGAGCACTTTCTGGTGGGCTGTGTCGAACTCTGCGGCGGTGCGGTTGCCTCTTGCGTCGCGATAGTGGAAACGGTAGGCGACGGATTTGCTGTCGGCGGCGATCTTCTGGCCGGTGGGGTCGGTGAAGACGTCGAAGCATTCGGACGAGACTAACAACGGCTCGGCGAGTTTGGCGATGACGGCTTCGATCTGGGCGTTCGGGGTGGTGAGGGGGAGTTCCATCGCGGCGTCGCGGGAGGAGCCTGGGAACTGCGGGAGATCCTCGACGTGGCTGGTGCCGTTGAGGAGCTTACGCAGTTTTCCTAAATCTAACTCGGCGACGAACACGGGGGTGGTGAAATCTAACTCACGTTCGCGGGCGGGCGTGAGGCGGGCGAAGACGCCGATGGTTTGATCATCGAGCTTGATGTCGCTGGCGAGGACGAAACCGGGGCGGCCCTTCGGGTTGAAGGTGATTTTGCGGTCGCCTAGCAGGGCGGAGAGGATGGCTTTAAGATCGTAGAGATCGGCGGGGCGGTCGGCTTGGGACCAGCCGGTGGGTTGGGCGGAGCCGGAAAGCAGCAGCGCGAGGGTTTCGCTTTCCTGGTCCTTGGCTTTGCCGCCGCCGGCGTTGCGGAAGACGCGCCCCATTTCGAAAAAGCGCAGGGACTTGGCCTGCTGGCGGACGTTTCTCGCAGCGGAGGCGATCAGTCCGGGGACGATGCTCGGGCGCATGACGGCGTGGTCCTCGCTGAGCGGAAGTTTCACGCGGATGATGTCGCCGTCTTGCAATGGGCGCAGCGGGAGGATGTCGGAAACTTGGGCGTCCGAGATGAGTTTGATGGTTTGGCATTCGTGCAGGCCGAGCGCGGCGAGACGGCGGCGAAGGACCATGTCGGCATCGTAAGCGGCATCGACCGGGCTGGCGGGGACGAAGGTGCCGAGAAAACGGGATGGCACGTTGTCGAGGCCGTGGATGCGGGCGATTTCCTCGACGAGATCGATGTGTCGCTGAAGATCGGCGCGGAAGGACGGGACGTCCCAGGTGCCGTCGGCGAGTTTCGTGAGACCGAGGCGGGTGAGGATTTCCTCGGCGGCTGCTAGAGGAATGGAACCGCCCATGAGTTGGTCGAGCTTCTGGGCGTCGAGCGTGACGGGCTTGGTTAAAACAGGTGCTTCTCCAGCCACTTGGGTGGTGGCTTCGGCCGTGCCGCCTGCGAGTTCGAGGATGAGTTTCACCGCGAAAGCGGAGGCGGTTAGGACACCGGCGGGATCGACGCCGCGCTCGAAGCGGTAGGAGGAATCCGAGGAAAGCGCGGTCCGGCGAGAGGTGCGGCGGATGCCTCGCGGGGTGAAGTAAGCGGACTCCAACACAATGTCGGTGGTGGTTGCAGTCACGCCGCTGTCGGCTCCGCCCATCACGCCTGCTAGAGCGAGGGCTGCGCCGGATTCGTCGGAAATGAGGAGGTCGTCGGGCGTGAGGACGTGGGTGGATTCATCGAGCGCGAGGAAGGTTTCTCCTTCGCTGGCGTGGCGGACGATGAGGTTGCCGGTGAGATTCGCGGCGTCGAAGGCATGAAGCGGTTGGCCGAGTTCGTGGAGGACGAAGTTGGTGATATCGACGATGTTGTTGATCGGGCGCAGGCCGATGGATTCGAGGCGTTGTCTGAGCCAAGCGGGGGACTCCTTGACGGTGACGTTGGAGATTTTTACGGCGGTGTAGAGGGAGCAGGCGGCTGGGGCGGAGATTTGGATTTGACTCGTGGGCGAGACGCCCACGCTCCTTGATTCGAGCGGCTTGAGCGGGGTTTTGAGCAGGGTCGCAAGCTCGCGGGCCATGCCGCGGTGGCTAAGGAGATCGGGGCGGTTCGGGGTGACTTCAAGTTCGAGCAGGGTATCGGAATCGAAGAGTTGTTTGACAGGTTTGCCGATTTCCGAATCCGGCGGGAGGATGAGCAGGCCGTCTTCGTCGGTGGGCAGACCGATTTCGGCAGCGGCGCAAAGCATGCCTTTGGACTCGACCTTGCGCATGACGGTTTCGCCGATGGTAAAGCCGCCGGGCAGTTCCGCGCCGGGGAGGGCGCAGGGGACTTTGTCGCCGACTTTGTAGTTTTGTGCGCCGCAGACGATCTGGCGGAGCGTCGTTTCGCCGCAATCGACTTGGGTGACTTTCAGGCGGTCCGCGTTCGGGTGCTGGACGGCTTCTATGATCTGGGCGACGACGATTCTATCCGAAGCGATGCCTTTGGAAATGATGCTCTCGACTTCGACGCCGGCGAAGGTGAAGAGGTTGTCGATTTCCTTGATGGATTTGCCCGATAGATCGAGATGGGTGGCGAGCCAGTTGAGGGAGATGTTCATGGAAGAAATTTGATCGGACCTATTGGACGGATCCGACCGATTGGAATCAGGCGAATTGTTTGAGGAACCGCGCGTCGTTTTCGATGAGGAGGCGGATGTCTTTGATGCCCCAGCGGATCATGGCGAGGCGGTCGAGGCCCATCCCGAAGGCGAAGCCGGTGACATTTTCGGGATCGTAAGCGTTGTCCTTGCGGGACTTGTTGATGGCCTCGAAAACAGCGGGATCAACCATGCCGCAGCCGGCGATTTCGATCCATTTCGGGGTCTGGCCTTTGATGGTGAGTTTCACGTCGATCTCGAAACTTGGCTCGGTGAAGGGGAAAAAGTGCGGACGGAAACGGACTTCGGTGGCGGTGCCGAAGAGTTCGTGGAGGAAATATTCGAGCGTGCCCTTGAGGTCCGGCAGCGAGACGTCCGTGCCGACGTAGAGGCCCTCAAGCTGGCTGAAGACGGAGAGATGGGTGGCGTCGATCTCGTCCCGGCGGTAGGCGGAACCGGGGCAGATGATGCGGATGGGTGGGGTCTGGGTCTCCATGGTGCGGATTTGCACGCTGGAGGTGTGGGTGCGCAGGAGTTTTCCGGAATCAAAATAAAAGGTGTCCTTTTCATTCCGCGCGGGGTGGTCAGCCGGGGTGTTGAGCGCGTCGAAGCAGTGGAATTCATCTTCGATTTCCGGCCCGTCGGCGAGGGCGAAGCCCATCCGCCGGAGGATGCGGATGGCTTCGTCCCGGATCAAGGTGAGTGGATGCAGCGAGCCGACGGTGAGCTGGCGAGCGGGCAGGGTGACGTCGATCCCGGCTAGTGCGGCGCGGTCGGAAATTTCCCGCAGGGTGATTTGTTTGGTTTCCAGCGCGGCAGTGATGGCGGTGCGGGCGGCGTTGAGGAGTGCGCCGACGGTGGCTTTGTCCTCCTTCGGCACGTCTTTGATGCCCACAGCGACGAGGGTAAGGGTGCCTTTTTTGCCGAGCACGGCGACGCGGGCCTCGTCGAGCGCGCGCTCGTCTGTGGCAGCGTTGATCTGTGCGAGCGCTTGAGTTTGGATGGCTTCGATTTGCTCGTTCATGAGAAAGTGGAGGAAATAGACTGAAACCCGGCGTCGGTCAAAGCCAAGCTACGTGCGGGGGATTTTGATACTCATCGCCGAGTGATGTCGTATGTTCCCGACCATGCGACTGACTGGACTGCTGACTGCCCTCTGTCTGCCCTGCCTTCCCCTCGTGGGTGGAGCGGAAATCCCGCTGGAGGTCCGGCTGATTTCTGAAGGCCGAGGGATCGTCTGCGGGAAGTTATTTTTCGTGGGGTTGCATCTGGTGCATCCGCCGGGTGCGCATACTTACTGGAAAAATCCTGGGATTGTCGGTGTGGCGACGACGGTGGAATGGGAGCTTCCGCCCGGTTTCAGTGCTGGGGAAATCCAGTGGCCTGCGCCCAAGGTCGTGAAGATGGCGAGCTATGATGCCCAAGGCTACGAGGGCGAGACGCTGCTGATGATCCCGATCACGCCGCCAAGAAGTCTCACCAGCGCCAGCGTCACGCTTGCCGCTAAAGTCTCATGGATGTGCTGTGGTGAGACTTGTCATCCGGCGGTGAAAGTCCCGTTTTCCTTGAAGCTGCCTGTCTTGTCCGCCACGGAAACCGATCCGGCGAACGGTGGGTTGTTCGAAAAATTCCGCAGATTCGTCCCGCGTCCTGATCCAGCATGGGCGACCACGGTTACCCGCCATCCGGGCAAGATTACGCTCACTCTCCAGCCACCTGCTGGGATTCCGAGGCTGTCCGGCGGCCATTTTTTCACTGCTGACGGGCAAGTGGATTCGAACCAAAAACAGCAAGTAGAGGTCCTCGCGGAGGGTGGGATCCGGATGACCCTCGCCGCCACCGCACCGGAGAATGCGGAAAAGCTCTCCGGCGTGGTTGGTTTCTCCGGTGTGGGAGACGCGCCGGTCTTCCTTGAGATCGATCCTGCTTACTGAACGCGGACAATATTTCGTGGGAGGCCTTGCCGGAGGTCCCGGGAGGCATTGGCTAGGGAGGAAATGCTTTGCCGGATGTCCGGCAGAGCTTTTTTCCAACGGACTCCCACCTGCGCGACGGCGGCAAACCACCGCCATCGTGCCTAGTTTCGCTTATTTCTCGGGATGGGCGGCAAGGTAGGCTTTGACATCTTTGGTCACGATCAGCTCACCCTTCATGACCGACCAGTGGCCGGGGAAGGTGCAGACGTAGGGGTAGGCACCCTCGGTGGTGGGGGCGGTGAGGCGCAGGGTTTCGGATTTCCCGGATCCTACCATCGTGGTGGCTTCAAGGATGCGTGGATCGTCTGCGATGACGTAGGCGCGGC
>JAYVEJ010000713.1:0-8000 GCA_043748885.1 Luteolibacter sp.
GAGGAAATCGACGGGTTTGAGAAAAAGTATGGTTACAAGCCCACGGAAGTTAGAGTGGCGATCGACGCGCTGGCCGTGTTTGCACACAAGGACAATCCGCTGAAGGGAGTCACCCTCAAACAAGTGGATTCGATGTTTTCCAAGACCCGTAAGAAAGGTGGCGATGATCTATCCGACTGGGGCCAACTCGGCCTAGATGCGTGGAAGGGCCGCGCCATTTCTCTATTCGGGCGGAACTCCGCTTCCGGCACTTATGGGTTTTTTCAAGAACACGCGCTCGCCAAGGGTGACTTCAAAGCCACGGTGAAAGAACAACCCGGCTCCTCCGCCGTGGTCCAAGGCATCGGCGCAGATCCCTATGCCATCGGCTACTCGGGCATCGGCTACAAGACCTCGGGTGTCCGCGCACTGCCCATCGCCGGGGCTGACGGGAAATTCGAGGAAGCAAACTATACCAACGCGCTCAGTGGTGACTATCCGTTAGCCCGCTTCTTGGTGATCTATGTGAACAAGAAGCCCGGCGCGGCACTCGATCCACTGACGTTCGAGTTTCTTAAATTTGTGCTCTCCAAGGGTGGCCAGATGATCGTCGAAAAGGACGGCTACTACCCATTGCCTGCGGAAGTGGCGAGTGAAGTGGTGGACTCGCTGGCCAAGTGACTACCCGTTAGGCCAGCGCCCTGATGATGTCGGAAAACCAGAAATTACCGGACCCCAAGCGTTTCGAAGTTTCGCGGGCGACTTTATGGTTCGACCGCTTCATGGGTTGGGCGATCCGCTGCGGCGGGATCAGCGTGATCATCGCGGTGTTCGGGATTTTTTACTTCATCGGGAAGGAGGTGGTGCCGTTGTTTAAAGCGGCGGCGGTCACTCCTGCCGGGAGCTTCACCGAGCGACTCATGCCCGCCGTGCTTGGCGTGGATGAGTGGGGCGAAATGCCATTTTTCTATGACGGCAGCAGCAAGGTGATTTTCGGCCTCACAAATGGCACCCGCAAAGAACTGGAACTGCCTGGCCTCGCGGGCCTTAAAGTCACCGCGATGTCGTTCGATCCGCTCCACCAGCGGGTCGCGCTCGGACTTGACGATGGCCGCGTGGGGTCGTTCACGGTCAGCTATGCGCGGAACTCGTTAGAAATCGTGCCCACGCTCACCGCAGAGCCGTGGTTCGTCCTCGCAACCGGCACCGGGCCAGTCACCGCTGTGAGCTACGGGGATTCCGGGGCGGGCCGGGTCATCGTCGCAAAACGCGGTGCGGGAGCGGCGGCCTCAGTCGCCGTGCTGCGACTCGGCATGAGGCGCGGCTTGGTCGGCAAGGGCAAGTTATCGTTGTTAGGGGAAACTGATATCACCCGCTCTCTAACTGCGGAGGCGACCTTGCTCCGCGCCTCGCCTAACGGAGCGCTGGTCCTCGTCGGCTGTGCCAATGGCGAGGTCGATTATTTCATGGCGGATGGTGAAGGAGTTTCGAAACGCCAGGTCTTCCGCCCCTTCGACGGAGCGCCACCCCGGCAGATGGATTTCCTGTTCGGCGGCGTGGCCGTGGTGATGACCGGCGCAGATGGCCAGCACCAGCAATGGAGTCTTTTCCGCCAGAATGAAGCGGGCGAGCGCGTGTTCGGCCAGACCAAGACCTTTCCTCGGCTCGGAAATGGCGAGGTAATCTTCGCCGCCAGCCAGCGCAACCGCACATTTCTAACTGGCTCCGGCAAGGATCTCTCCATCCGTCACAGCACCTCGGGCGCAGTCCGCTGGCAGGGCCGACTGGACCTCACTCCGGTGCTCGCCGTGCTCGATGCCAAGGGCGAGCATTTCCTCGTCGCCGCCGCCGATGGCGCGGCGCGGCGTTACTCGATCCGCGATCCCCATCCTGAGGCAAGCTGGCCCGCGTTCTTCGGTAAGGTCTGGTATGAGGGCGGTGCGAAGCCGATCTATCAGTGGCAATCCGCTGGCGGCTCGGACGATTTCGAACCGAAGTTATCCCTAGTGCCACTGATCTTCGGCTCGCTCAAGGGGACCGCCTACGCGCTGCTATTCTCAGTGCCCATCGCGCTGTTAGCCGCACTATTTTCCGCCGCATTCTTACCGCACTCCGTGAAGCGGGTGGTCAAGCCGGTGATGGAAATCATGTCCTCACTGCCCTCGGTGGTGCTTGGTTTTCTGGCCGGCTTGTGGCTCGCACCGATCCTCGAAACCCGCGTGCCCTCGGTGGTGGTGATGGCATTGGCACTCCCTCTAACAGCCTTGCTGGTCGGCGGGTGTTGGTGCCGCCTGCCGATCTCGCTCCGCAACCGTTTCGAGAACGGCCACGAGTGGCTGGTGGTGCTTCCATTCCTGTTGGTGGCCGCGTGGCTTGGCTGGCAAGCGGGCCCGCTGCTAGAAAGCTGGCTTTTCATTTACAAAGATCCCAGCAGCGGTCGTGAAATCGCCGACTTCCGCCTGTGGTGGCCGCAGGCGACTGGGATCTCCTTCGAGCAGCGGAACTCGATGGTGCTGGGCTTCATGATGGGCTTCGCGGTGATCCCGGTCATTTTCACCATCGCCGAAGATGCTCTCTCTAACGTGCCCAAGTCTCTAACCGCCGCCACCGCCGCGCTGGGTGCTAACCGTTGGCAAGTGGTCTGGACGGTGATGCTGCCAGTCGCTTCGTCGGGAATTTTCTCTGCACTGATGATCGGCTTCGGCCGGGCGGTGGGTGAGACGATGATCATGGTCATGGCCACCGGGAACACCCCGGTGATGGACTGGAATATCTTCAATGGCATGAGATCGCTCTCTGCTAACATCGCCGTGGAACTGCCTGAAGCACCCGTCGGCTCGACTCACTACCGGACCCTATTCCTCGGTGCGGTGGTGCTCTTCGCCATGACATTTGTCCTCAACACCCTCGCGGAAGTGCTCCGCCAGCGGCTGCGGGAACGCAACAAAATCGTCTAACTCATGCAGCCCATTTCGCCATCCTTCACCACCACCGGTCGCTCCCGCAAGGGCGAGCCGTGGGTCTGGCTAACAGCCGCCGGGCTCACGCTCGGCGTGGCGATGGCGCTCGGCCTCTTCCTCTTAATTTTCATCAAGGGTGCAGCCTCATTCTGGCCGCGGCGCATCGACGTGATGGAAGTTTCCCATGCCGGCGGGGTCGAGAAAATGGCCGGTTATGTCATCCAGGAAACGGAGCGCCGTGATGCCTAAGGCGTGCACGCAGAGATCCAAGTTTTCCGTGGGAACAAAGAGCTAAATGGCGAGGCGTTCGTCTTCATCGACCGCGCCGCGATCAAGTCCACCTCACGGCCTGAGTCGCTCTTGTTAGTGGAGCGCTTGGAATACGGGCCTGCCATCGTCTATCCGGTGGCCATTGAGACTCCTTCCGGGCGCACGGACGCGGCGGCCACCAATTTCGCGGAAGCGCTCGATTCACTTGTCCAACAGGGAAAATCCGCGCAGCGAAAATTACTGGCCATCGAGCGCAAGCAAATCGGCGCGATCAGCCGCGAACTCGAAGCACTGGGCCGCGCGGAAAAAGCCGGCTCGGTGCGGCCAGCCGCCGCCACCTCCCGCCGCGCGGAACTCCAGACTTCGTTCGACCGCTTGCAGGCCCAAGCCACTGCCATCCGCACGACGTTGGCTAAGTCGAATTTCCTCGGCTTCACTGCGGACGGCAAGTCCGTCACCTATCAGGCGGGAAATCTTCTGCATGTTTTCCCCTCCAATCGCGCAGGCTTCTTCTCGCGAGTCGGTGAAATGCTGCACCGCATGACCGGCTTTCTCAGCGAAGACCCGCGCGAGGCAAATACCGAGGGCGGCGTCTTCCCGGCGATCTTCGGCACAGTCGTGATGACGCTGGTGATGAGCCTCTTCGTGACCCCATTCGGCGTGATCGCCGCGATCTATCTGCGTGAGTATGCCAAACAAGGGTTCTTCGTCCGCATGGTTAGAATCTGTGTGAATAATCTAGCAGGCGTGCCCTCCATCGTCTTCGGAGTTTTCGGCCTCGCATTCTTCGTCTATTTCGTCGGCAGCGGGATGGACCGCTTGCTGTTTGCAGACAAACTGCCGACGCCCACCTACGGCACTCCCGGTATTCTTTGGGCATCTCTCACCCTCGCGCTGCTTACACTGCCGGTCGTCATCGTCGCCACCGAGGAAGCTCTATCAGCCGTCCCACGCGGCGTGCGCGAGGCAGCCCTCGCCTGTGGCGCTTCGAAATGGCAGACCATCCAGCGCGTGGTCCTGCCCGCTTCACTGCCGGGTATTCTAACTGGCGTCATCCTCGCGATGGCGCGCGGTGCTGGCGAGGTCGCGCCATTGATGTTAGTCGGGGTGGTTAAACTTGCGCCGTCCTTACCGCTGGATGACGTCGCACCATTCATTCACCCCGAGCGGAAGTTTATGCATCTCGGTTTCCATATCTATGATCTCGGTTTCCAGTCACCTGATGCGGAAGCGGCTAAACCTGTCGTCTATGCCACCGCACTGTTACTCATCGTCGTCGTGGTGAGTCTCAACCTCACTGCCATTATCATTCGCAATCGACTCAAGAAACGTTTCGCCGTGAGCAGCTTCTAACGATGTCCGCGCTTTCATCATCACGTCCCGACTTCATCCGGGTGGATAACTTCAGTTTCCACTATGGAGAAAAGCAGGCGCTTTTCGGCATCGAGATGGCCATCCCCGAGAACCAAGTGACCGCCCTGATCGGCCCATCCGGCTGCGGGAAATCCACATTGCTGCGCAATCTCAACCGAATGAACGACCTCATCGACGGTGTCCGCCACGAAGGTGATATCCGCATCGCTGGCACCAGTTTATATGATCCATCGGTCGAGGTCATTTCCCTTCGCAAGCGGGTAGGCATGGTGTTCCAAAAATACAATCCGTTTGCCAAGTCGATCTATGAAAATGTGATCTTCAGCCTGCGCGTGGCGGGACGTTCTAAGAAGTCGGAACTCGATGCCACTGTCGAGTGGGCACTCAGATCCGCCGCGCTGTGGGACGAGGTGAAGGACCGCTTGCATGATTCCGCATTCGGTCTATCCGGCGGCCAGCAGCAACGTTTATGCATCGCCCGCGCCATCGCAAATCAACCGGAAATCCTGCTGATGGATGAGCCATGCGCCGCGCTCGATCCGTTAGCGACGTTGAAAATTGAAGAACTCATCATCACTCTCAAGCAGCAATTCACCATCGTCATCGTCACCCATAACATGGAACAAGCCACCCGCTGCTCAGACCGCACCGCATTTCTCTATCTCGGTCGGCTTGTCGAGTATGGCGAGACCATGCAGATCTTCGAAACACCCGCCCAACCGGAAACGGAAGCTTATATCTCCGGCCGCTTCAGTTGATATGATTTCTTCGCCCGCCACTCCCGGACCCGCCGCCATCACGGTGCAAGATATGGATTTCAACTATGGCAAGTCCGTCGCATTGAGAGATATTAGAATAGAAATTCAGCGCCATGAAATCACAGCCTTTATTGGTCCTTCCGGTTGTGGTAAGTCCACCTTGTTGCGTTGCTTTAACCGGATGAATGATTTCATCCCCGGCGCTAAAGTCACCCGCGGTGGCATCTGGATCGACGGAATAGAGATCCATAGTCCGCAGGTGGATGGAGTGGAGTTGCGCCGCCGGATCGGCATGGTGTTCCAGAAATCCAACCCATTTCCACGCAGCATTTATGAGAACGTCGCCTACGGGCCGCGCATTCTCGGGGAGAAACGCCGGAGTACGTTAGATGGAATTGTGGAAAAATCCCTGCGCGAAGCGGCGCTCTGGGACGAGGTGAAAGACCGCCTCCATGAAAGCGCCTACGGCCTCTCCGGTGGCCAGCAGCAACGCCTATGCATCGCCCGCGCCACGGCGGTGGAACCCGCAATTATCTTAATGGATGAGCCATGCTCAGCGCTCGATCCCATCGCCACCGCCCGAGTCGAGGAGTTGATCCTTGAGCTAAAGCAGAACTACACGATTGTGATGGTCACCCATAACATGCAGCAAGCCTCTCGGGTCTCTGACCGCACCGCATTCTTCTATCTCGGCGAGCTGGTAGAATATAATTTCACTTCCAAGATTTTTACCAATCCCGCCAAACAGCAAACTGAAGATTATATCAGCGGCCGCTTCGGCTGACTCACAACCTTAGGTCCATTTCTATGCTAAACTCCCATATCCTCCGCGACTTCGACCACGCAATTTCCGCCCTGCGCAATGAGGTGCTGACGATGGCTGCGAAATCTCGTCACAATCTCGAACGGGCGATCCGCGCCTTGCTAGAACGCAACATAGAACTCGCGAATGCAGTCATCGCGGACGATGACGAGGTCGATGATTGCGAACGCAAGATCGACCAACTCGGGATGGATATCTTAGTTCGCTTTCACCCCGTCGCCACCGATCTACGGCTGGTGATTTGCTCAATGAAAATCTCCATGAACCTTGAGCGCATCGCCGATCACGCGACTAACATCGCCAAGCGCGCGAAGAAAATCAGCGCCAGCCATGATCTACCAGACGCCGCCCTGATCGAGCCGCTCTACACCGTTGCCGACCATCTTCTGCGCGACGCGATTTCCTCCTACGGCGATCGCAATGCGGCTCTCGGTGCCTCGCTGCACGCTCGCGACAAAGAGCTAGACCGCATGCACCATGCCGCGACCGCCACCTTCGGCTCGCGCATCGAACAATCCGTCGGTCGCAGCCAAGATTATCTGCATCTCATCCTCGTGACCCGCTCGCTCGAACGAGTGGGAGACCTCGCGACTAACATCGGCGAAGACGCCGTCTTTCTCGATGTCGCCCGCGACCTCCGGCATGTGAGTAACCGCGACTTGAAGGAGGAAAATTAAAGTTAGGCAGGATTTTGCGACCTTTTGGGTTGCCGGGGCGGCGGGCTCTGGTAGCGTCCCGACGATTGGACTGGGAAAGGTGATGAATGCCATACTCGAACATCCCGTGCTCGTATTGAATCGGTTCTGGCAACCGATCCACACATGTTCCGTCCGCCGGTCGCTCCATTTACTCTGCCTCGGCCACGCCCAAGTCGTGCAAGTCGAGGGCGACCAGCGCTTCAACTCGCATGATCTCACCTCGTGGATTTGCTACTCCACTGACAATGACGACGCGGAGATGATCCACGGTGCGAAGATCGCCATCCGCGTGCCCAAGATCGTGGTTCTATCCGTTTATGACCGGCTGCCGCGGCTGGAGGTGAAGTTCACCCGCCGCAATGTGTTTCTGCGGGACAAATTCACCTGCCAATATTGCACCAAGGTTTTACCCGAAACTCAGCTCAACTTGGACCACGTCACTCCCCGCGATAAAGGTGGCCGCACCACTTGGGATAACATCGTTACCTCGTGCTTCCGCTGCAATACTCGCAAGGGCAACAAGCTGCCCCACGAGGCAAATATGCACCCACAAATCAAGCCGCTCGCCCCGCGCTGGCGTCCATTGTTTGGAATGCACGAAAACGGTCTAGCAGACGAAAGCTGGAACCATTTCCTACATCTTGATCGTGGTGAGAGTCGGCTGTCGGCGTGAGTTGCAATCACATCTCATTCCATAACAGCGGAGGCCGCAGTCTGGGCGTTCCAGCAGCAAGATCGCCATAGCTGGCAAAGCGACTGTTGAGCCGAAAACCCCCGTGCTCAGGGAACAACCGGCTTCGGAGGCAAGATCCGCAGGCCGGTGCAGAGCGCTTCCAGCAAGACCATTTATGATCTGAAAGGAACTCCGCTGTCGTGGATCTGGACTGAGCAAGCTCTCGCGGATTTTGACTCTTTCGGGTTTATCAAGAAATCCATTGTGAGCACGATGGATCAGGCTGCGGTCATCACCGAGAATACTTAGGATCACTACACAACCGGCAAGTCGCTGCTTGGCCGACTCAAAACCGTCAAGGTCACTAAGGACGCCCGCAAAAACAAATATTACATATTTGTTAAGATAGCCTGGGAATTATGAATGATCACATCTGACGTTCTTGCCGACAAATTTGCAGCCATT
>JAYVEJ010000714.1:0-3039 GCA_043748885.1 Luteolibacter sp.
TGCGGATAGCTTGTTAGGATGTAGTCGCGGACGCTTTGGGAAACGGCGATCACCGCCTCGCCGCGGGTCATCACGGCGGAGTAGGCGTTGACTGAATAGAAGCCGTGGACGGTCGTCACGAAGCGAGGCCGCGTGCGCCGGTCCATGCTTTTCCATGCCAACCATGTTAGCCATGCGGGCAAGCGCGAGCGGACGTGGATGATGTCGGGCTTTTCCTTTGCAAAGAGCTTCCGCAAGCGCGGAATCTCGGCCAGCGAGGCAAGCGCCTTGCGATGGACCGGCATCTGGATGTGGCGCGAGCCAGCGGCTTCCAACGCCGCGACCAACCGCCCGCCGTTAGAAATCACCAGCGACTCGTGGCCGTCATCGACTAACCGCGCAGCGACCTCCAGCGTGCCGCGCTCGACACCGCCGGAATCCAACTCGGGCAATATTTGCAGGACTTTCATGGCAGGGAAACTAGCGGGATCGAATTCCGGCGGGCGGCTTTGACCAACGCTTTGGAGGCATTGCAGGTTAGGATGTAGTCAATCGGCAGGGCGGCTGCGGCGTCGATGGTTTCAAGGTATTTCACCAAGCTATCGCGGTCACCGCGAGCCGGTCCGGCGTGACGGGCAATCACTTCGTAGATCACATCCGGGTGGGTCCATTCCTCAGGAATTTCCCAGGAAACCGGAGTGCCCGGCAACCATAACAGCGCGCGGTGCGGCTTGCCCACGCCGTTAGAATCGGGGCCGAGCCAGGTCCGGATCGACCGCGCCGAACTGACGTAAACTTTCCACCGCTCCTGCAACCAGAAGTAGTCGAGCGGGCTGGCTTTGACCGCCCGCTCGATGGCAGCCACGCAATTCTCGGTGCGGGTCGGTCCGTCTAACGCATGATAGCGGAGCCGCCATTTTCCCGGCGCTTCGGTGATCACGGACAGTGCTAACACCTCGCTCTTGCTGCGCCTAGCAATCAGGCTGGGCAGCGGACTGGCCCGCGTCAGCCGCCCAAAAAACCTCACCAACTCGCCTTGGAAGCCGACTCGCTGGTCTGCTAGAATCCCCACGATCCCGCCCTCGCGCAGGAAGCCGGTGACGAGGTGGAAGCTGTCGCGTTTGGAAAACAGGCGGGTGCCGTCGAGTTCGCGCTGGGCCAGCACGCGGGCGTCTAGCAGCGGGTTGTTGAGTGGCCGATAGAACGCGCCGGTCTTGTGGCCGGGCGGGAATTTGCGGTTGATGCGGGTGAGGATTTCCCAGTTCCCCATGTGCGACGGCAGCAGCACCAGACCGGGGCTGCGAGCCAGCGCGGCGACGAGAACTTCGGGGTTCTCGACGGTGATGATCCCGTCAATTTTCTCCGGGGAAAGCCGGGTGGAATGCAGCGCGGATAACAAGTTCGCACCGGTCCGGCGGAACGACTCCCGCGCCACTTTCCGCAGGGTCGGGAGGTCGTGCTCGCCGTGAAAGGCGATCCGCAGATTGCGCAAAACGATCTGCCGCCGGGACTTCATGCAATACCACGCCAGCCCGCCGATGCACTCGCCAAGCCGGAAAACTAACGGCCCGGGAAACAGCCCCACGAGTTTTTCAATCGCCGTCTGGGCCAGCCATTCGAGCCGCCACTGCCAGAGTTTCGGGTGATTTTCAGGAGACTCGCTGGCCACTGCGGCGGGTGTATGGATTCCGGTGGTGTCATGCAAGGCTGATGGCTGCCTCACCGCACCACCCACGAGTGCTTCGCCCAGAATGCATTCAGTTCACTCTCGGAACCATTAAAAGCATTATGCTCTAATGGGCGGTCCATTGAGCCGAAGTAGGTCGGCGATTGCCATGGGCCGTGATGATAGTGTTTTGATACGGAGCGGCCCGACCACTCGACGCCGGCGTATTGCCACATCGCCCAGTCGTCCCAGATGCCGTAGGCTTTCATCAGTTGCTGTGGCGTCTCGAAGCCGGAGTTATGTGAATAAAGCGCGAGCCAATAAGGGCATTGGCAAATGCGACTCTTCTGCGCGGAGCTGGCATTGCTTAGTGAAGACCGCAACCTATCACTATTTTCCAGATAGATCGCGGGCAGCACGCCGGTCCGCTGCTCGACCCGGTTGATGAAGGCAACGAGATCCGCCGGGCTGGACTGGGTGTCGAAATCGCCGACTAACAACACCTTGCGGCCCGGAGAAATTTGCCGCAGGCGTTCAAGGTATTGATCCGCTTGGGAAATGGGACTCGAAGTTTTCAGCACGAAATAGTAACTACCTAACATCATCCCCTGACGCTCTGCGGCGGTGAGGAAGTCCGCGCATTTATCATCGAGCACCATGCCCTTGCCGCAGCGGGCGATCAAGCCGTGCGCCCCATTGCGCCGCAGCGCGGAAACATCGGTGAGCGAGAACGACTCGCCGCCACGCTGTTTTTCCTTGGGATCGTAGGAAGAAACATTCACAACCTTCGGTGCATCTAACAATCCAACTCGCCCGTAATCGCCGCTACCGCAATTGTTGAGTAGCAGCGGAAAGGCGGCGGCGAGGAGTGGGAAAAATTTCATGCATCAGTGAACCGCAATCACACTGGTAACGCAAGAGTGCCCGGACGACTCGTTCAATAGGGGGAAGGGAGGTCTCCTCCCTTCGCATCGCAGACGCGTCCATACCGCATTAATGCCCGATGTCCGTCGGCGTGGAGTCCATGACGATGTCGAAATTCGCGGCGAGTTCGCCGATCTTGGATTCCGCGATCGTTGCGAAGTCCACGATCACCGATTCGCGCGCCTTGGCGTCCTTGATGCCTTGCAGCACCCTGTCCTTGTCATTTCGCGCCTCGCCCTTGACGTAGCATTGGGTCGTCCAATTATCGCGGTCTGTCATTTTCACTGCGAAATGAATGTGCGGGGTGCGCACGGGATAGGCGACCGGCTTGACGGTCCGGAAATAGTAGCCGCCGGTCGAGCCGGTTCGCAGACCACTTCTGTTTCTCCTTTTTCAGCACTTGATGTTAGGTAATGTGACGAAACTGTCACTTGTACTTTTTCCGGGAATCGGTTGAATGGTCGGGTGCC
>JAYVEJ010000715.1:0-7972 GCA_043748885.1 Luteolibacter sp.
CCGGATTACTCAACCAAGGCACGCCCGTCAGCATCACCGATGTCTTTATCGCCGCTACCGGACTGCGTCATCAATGGACCATCGTCACCAACAACACCAAAGACTTCCGCCGCTTCGATGGCCTCACGCTTGAAGACTGGCGCTGAAACGCCGCAGTCACGGTTTCACCACACCCGGCCTCTTCCCAACCATCAACCATACAGAACCAAAGATTAATCACAAAGTGACAGAAAAATTATTATCGGGACTGGAGACACCGGCAGCAGAGTCCCCTTGTTGCATTCAAAGCAAGGATGGCCTTTGGTGTTAGAGGTTTTCGTTTTCATGACTGTGTGTTGATCCAAGCCGATGCGATGCGGAGATTGAGTGTCATGATCGTGGAAGAAAAGGTGCGAATTCGCGCGGATTGCATGGGGATGTTTTCATCGATATTCACGATCGTTCGTCGCGCGCCTCGTGGCCCAACGCAATCTCTTGACCGGCGGTCCGCAGATCGAGGTAGATCGTGAACTTTGGAAATCTTCTTGGCGCGACAAATGCCATGGATTGCGGTAAATTCATTTGATCATCATTTCAACGCTGGCGTTAGGAAATCTCCCGGTATTATGAATCATCTGCCCAAGCTCACTCCGCTGCCGCATCTAGCGGATCGCTCCATTCACTTTTCACCGATTCTGGCGGAGATTGCGCAACTCGAAGCGGACGGGGTTTTCGCGCGGATGAAGAGTGCGCCGGAGGGGCTGGCCGAGGGCGAGGCGGCGCACCGGCTGGAGGAAACCGGGCCGAATGTTGTGGCCGCCGGCAATCACCGCGGGTGGCCATGGCGGCTTCTAACCGCCGCTCGCAATCCACTGGTGATTCTGCTGGTGGTGCTCGCCGTGATTTCCTTCGCCACCGGCGACGCGCGGGCCGGCAGTGTGATGTCGCTGATGGTGGTTCTCGGCGTGATGCTGCGTTTCGTGCAGGAAGCGCGGGCGGACGCCGCTGCGGAGAAACTCAAGGCGATGATCAACGTCACCGCGGCCGTGGTCCGCGACGGCAAGGAAGAGGAAATCCCGCTGCGCCAACTGGTGCCTGGCGACGTGGTGACGCTGTCTGCTGGCGACATGATCCCGGCGGATGTGCGGCTCATCGCGGCGAATGATTTGTTCGTTTCGCAAGGCACTCTAACTGGTGAATCGCTGCCCGTCGAGAAGCTCGCCACCCGCGAAAACCGCTCCGGCATTTCACCGCTGGAACTTCCTAACATTTGTTTCCTCGGCACCAGCGTGGAAAGCGGCGCGGCCACCGCAGTCATCCTGGCGACCGGCCCGCAGACCTACTTCGGCAGCATGGCGGGGAGCATGACCGGCGATCCTGAACCCACCAGTTTTGACAAGGGCGTGCAACAGTTCACTTGGCTGATGATCCGCTTCATCGCAATCATGGTGCCGCTGGTGTTTCTCATCAACGGCCTGACCAAGCACGACTGGCGGGGCGCGTTCTTCTTTTCCATCGCCGTCGCCGTCGGCCTAACACCCGAGATGCTGCCGATGATTGTCTCGGTCTGCCTGTCGAAGGGCGCGCTGGCGATGTCGGGAAAAAAGGTCATCGTGAAGCAACTCAACGCGATCCAAAACTTCGGCGCGATGGACGTGCTGTGTACCGACAAGACCGGCACGCTGACGATGGATCAGGTGATTTTGCAACGCCATTGCGACGTGATGCAGAAGGAAAACTCAGACGTGTTTCGCGATGCCTATCTGATCGCGCATTTCCAAACCGGACTGAAAAACGTGCTCGACCGGGCCGTCCTAAGCCATCGCGACGCCAGCCCGGAAATCATCGCCGGATTCAGCAAGGTCGATGAAATCCCGTTCGACTTCGTGCGCCGGATGATGTCGGTGGTGGTGGAAAAGCCGGACAAGGAACACCACCTTCTAACAAAAGGCGCGCCCGAGGCGGTCTTTCCGCGCTGCACGTCCTATGAACTGGACGGCGAGTTTTTCCCGATGGATCCGGCCCGCACCGCCGAGTTGATCCGCCATTACGAGGATCTGAATTCGGACGGTTTCCGCGTCCTCGCGGTCGCCCACAAGCCAATCGCGGCGGACGAATTCATTTCCAAGGAAGATGAATGCGACCTGATCCTCAAAGGCTACATCGCCTTTCTCGACCCGCCGAAAGACAGTGCGGCCAAAGCGCTCGCGGCACTCCAACAGCATGGCGTCACCGTCAAAGTTCTAACCGGCGACAACGACCTCGTCACCCGCAAGGTCTGTCGCGAAGTCGGATTGAATGCCGTTGAAATCCTCCTCGGCAGCAGGGTGGAAACTATGACCGATGCCGAACTCGCCGAAGCCGCCGAGACCACCCATGTGTTTGCCCGCCTCTCACCTGCGCACAAGCAGCGGATCATCCGGGCGCTCCAACAGAAAGGCCACGTCGTCGGCTTCATGGGCGACGGCATCAACGACGCGCCCGCGCTGCATGTGGCCGATGTGGGCATCTCGGTGGATTCCGCCGTGGATATCGCGAAGGCGGCGGCCTCCATGATTCTGTTGGAAAAGGATCTGATGGTGCTCGACCAAGGAGTGATCGAAGGCCGCAAGGTGTTCGTGAACATCCTCAAATACGTCCGCATGGGGGCGAGCTCTAACTTCGGCAATATGTTCAGCGTGCTCGGCGCGAGCGCGTTCCTGCCATTCGTGCCGATGGCACCCATCCAGGTGCTCACTAACAACTTGCTCTACGATTTCTCGCAGGTGCCGATCCCCACCGACACGGTCGGCCCGGAGCAGACTGCCAAGCCGCGGCCGTGGCACATCGGCGAGATCAAGCGCTTCGTGCTCTTCATCGGCCCTATCAGCTCGATCTTCGACTACACCACCTTCTTTATAATGCTGTATATCTTCGGCTGTTGGGACCCGGCGCGGGCATCGCTTTTTCAAACCGGCTGGTTCGTCGAGTCGTTGATTACCCAGACGCTGGTCGTCCACGTCATCCGCACCAACCGGATTCCATTTCTGCAAAGCCGCGCGAGCTGGCAGCTCTCGCTGACCACCGTCGTCATCATGGCCACTGCGGCTTGGCTGCCATATTCGCCGCTGGCTCCGGCCCTTGGTTTCACCGCCTTGCCGCCGCTCTACTGGCCGCTCCTGCTAGCGACCTTGTTCTGCTATCTCGTGCTCACCCAGTTAGTAAAAATGTGGCTGATTCGCAAAGCGTGGCTTTAGCCGAGGCGGGAGGCACCACACTCCTGTGGTGCTAGCGAATGCGCGGTCTTTGAAACGCGCGAAGCGCTTCCCAAAGACTCTCCATTCACCTCCACGCCAAAAGCGTCGTGGCTCCACAGGAAAATAAATCCCGACGGACGCGGGATGGTGCTACTTTCCCAGACCCCAATCCCCGCACTTCAGAATGAAACCCATAATGACGAATGAAAAACCCGCGACGAGCCGAACCAAAATGTGGCTGACTCTTTCTCTCACCATCCTCCTCACGGTGTTAGCCACTTTGCTATTCATCAATCTCAAATCCGGCGAGAAACATATCCGCGTTGAAATGAAGCATGAGTTCGCAGTGAATGATCCACAATTCCTGCGTAGCATCGGACAATTGTTAGGTCCGCCGCTCCTACCTGGGAACCGGATCATCGCACTCCACAATGGCATCCAGATTTTTCCGGCGATGCTAGCTGCCATCCGCAGTGCGCGCGAGACGATCACCCTCGAATCCTATATCTACTGGTCCGGCGATATCGGCCGTCAGTTCTCGGACGCCCTGAGCGAGCGCGCCCGTGCGGGCGTAAAAGTGCATGTCCTGCTAGACGCGGTGGGTGCCGGCAAGTTGGAAACGAAATATCTTGAGGAAATGCAAGCCGCTGGCGTCGAGCTGGAGCGCTATCATCCAGTTAGTTGGTACACTTTGGCGCGGGTGAACAACCGCACTCACCGCAAGTTATTGGTGGTGGATGGCACGATCGGTTTTACCGGCGGCGTGGGCATCGCCGATTCGTGGCAGGGAGATGCACATGATAAAGCCCATTGGCGCGACTCGCACTATCAGCTGGAAGGTCCGGCGGTGGCCCAGATGCAGGCTGCTTTTAATGATAACTGGATCAAGACGCGGGCCAAGGTTCTCGCGGGTTCCAAGTATTTTCCCGAACTCAAGCCCAGCGGCGAGTCGCTGGCGCAAGTCTTCAAGAGTTCTAGCAGCGAAGGCAGCGAGAGCGTGCGGTTGATGTATTTGCTTTCGATCACCTCGGCTGAGAAATCCATCCGACTGCAAGCGGCGTACTTCGTGCCGGACGAGCTGGCGATCCAGTCCTTCATCAGCGCCCGCAAGCGCGGGGTGAAGATCGAAATCATCGTGCCTGGGCCACATGTTGACTCGCAAATCGTCGCCAGCGCATCACGCGGATTGTGGGGTGCCTTGCTGGATGCCGGAGTTGCAATTTATGAGTATCAGCCGGCCATGTATCACTGCAAGGTCATCATCGTGGACGACGCATGGGTTTCGGTGGGTTCTACCAATTTCGATGACCGCTCGTTCCGCTTGAATGACGAGGCCAACCTAAACATCTACGACGCGGCGTTCGCAGCAGAGCAGATCAAGGTATTCGAAGATGACAAAAGTAAATCGCGCCGGATGACGCGTGCGGAATTCAAAGATAGATCAGCCGCAGGAAAGTTGTTCGAGCGGATCTCGGTTAGCGTGAGGAGGCAGTTGTGAGCGCGGGTTGGTCTCACAACTGGACCGTCATCATTTTCCGAAGGAGTAGGGTTAGTCCCCATGGCGGGGCTTAAAGGGACGCCTACCATCCTAGACTGAGCAATCGCAATGATGGCTTTTCCCAGACTCTGCAACCCCAACTATAACTTATGAAATCTAGCCCACCCACCGCGATGCGGAATCTCGCCACCCTCTTGTCTGCCACTGTCATTTCGTGGGCCTCGCTCACGGCACAATCCACAACTCCTGCCAAACCCAATGCCCAGATGCAGGCGGTGTTGGACAAGCTTGGCAGCTTGGGAGGGAAACCGATTGAAGACCTATCAGCCGAAGACGCTAGGAAACAACCCTCACCGGCGGATGCCGTGATGGCGATCCTCAAGGAGGATAACAAAGACGCGCCGGAACCGGTCAGCAAGATTGATAATGTTACGATCGAACTCAGCAACGGAGATATCAAAGGACGCATTTACAAGCCGGCGGGCGATGGTCCGTTTCCGATCATTCTCTACATCCACGGCGGCGGTTGGGTGATCGCGGATCTGGATACTTATGATTCCACACCCCGCGCGTTGGCCAATGGAGTTGGCGCGATTGTGGTTTCCGCCCACTACCGGCAAGCGCCTGAACATCAATTCCCGGCGGCGCATGATGATGCATACGGCGCCTATCAGTGGGTTTTGAAAAATGGCCACCGCTGGGGTGGTAATACCAAAAACGTCGCGGTGGTGGGTGAGAGTGCCGGCGGTAATTTGGCCGCCGCGATCTGTATCATGGCACAAGCGGAAGGCATCCAGGCACCGGTTCATCAAGTTCTAATCTATCCGATTGCCGATACTAAACTGGACACTCCATCCTATATTGAGAATGCAACGGCCAAACCGTTGAATGCGGCCATGATGAAATGGTTCTTGGATCAGACATTCGCCAAGCCAGAGGACGCCAGCGATTCCAAGGTGGCGCTGTTGCAGGCCAAGACATTGAAGGGGCTGCCGTCTGCCACCATCATCACCGCACAGTTCGATCCGCTGCGCTCGGAGGGCGAGGCGCTCGCCAAGAAACTAACGGCAGATGGTGTGGACGTCGCCTACAAAAACTATGACGGGGTGACCCACGAATTCTTCGGGATGGGTGCGGTGGTGGACGTGGCCAAGGAGGCGAATGCGTTTGTGTTCGCCAATTTGAAAGCAGCGTTTGCAAAGATCAAATCCGCTGAACCCTGAATGGTCACTTGCGGACCCAATTTTTCTGAAGCACAATCACCAACCCACCCACCAAACCAAATACTACCATGAAACCACTAAATACGATGATCGCAGCGGCGCTGCTTGGACTTGCCATCTGTAACCCCGCCTATTCCCAACCGGAATCGAAGGAAGTCACTGAGGAGGCGAATGCCGCCACGATGAAAAAGGACCACCTCATGATGAAGAAGGGCAAAATGATGGTCATGAAAGATGGCAAAGAAATGAAGATGGACAAGGATATGACCATGACGGATGGCACCAAGGTCATGATGGACGGCACTTGTATGATGAAAGACGGCAAGAAAATGATGATGTCCAACGGTGACAAGATGATGATGGACGGCAAGATGATGCCCGCAAAGATGAAGAAGGATCACCTCATGATGAAGGACGGCAAAATGATGGAGATGAAGGACGGCAAAGCGATGATGATGGAAAAGGAGATAACACTAGCAGATGGCACCAAAGTCATGAAAGACGGGACGTGCATGATGAAGGACGGCAACAAGATGATGATGTCCGAAGGGGACATGATGATGATGGATGGCAAAATGATGAAAGCTGAGAAAATGCCCGTCGGCCCGAAAGGCAAGAATTAGAAAACTCCAACCGCGATGAGGCGGCAAAAGCCGATGGCGCAGGCCATCGGCTTTTTTCATTTAGAACTCCCCGAAGCGGGCGAACCGGGCGAACGGTCAGGGGGAGTACTCAGACGGGTCGGGAGGGGATGCCATGTCTTGAGAACTCGCCAGATTCGCCCACTTCGAGGAGCACTGAGTCATCGTAAATCTATCCGGGGTGTAGGACACTGCCTGAGAGAAGTCCCATCCGGAAAAAGCCCGCGAGGATGAAGCATTTTGGATCGTTGCGTAGGGGCGTCCACGGGTCGGGATAGAGGGCGGTTGATTGACTTGCTCACCCTGAGGGATGGATGTGATTACTGACCATGGGGTGTATCCCTACTAGTGTGCTCTGGCAATTGATCATGGTGACGAGGGTGCGAGTAGGAGAACTCCCCATAGCCAGATCGTTGAAGGGAAGGCAACTTGACATGGCTTTGAACTGCCGGGACCGAGTTGGAAAATGAGCCAACCCATAAGCCCGATTTAACCCAGATCCCGAGATGAAAAACTACGAAAATTGCCCTGTGAATGAGTGGAACGCCGCTGCAACCCGGTTGGGTTACGAGACTGTCTTGCCTTGGGATGTGGTGCGGCCGAAATCGAGCGGAAGTAAAGAAACTGTGACTGAGGATTTACTGGATGAAAAGTTAGCACTGACTCAGATAGACAATGATAGTTCCGGGGTCACAAAACGTGGACTCCAGCATGAGTCGATAGCGACCGTGTGACACACGGCGCTTCTGATCTCATAATTTTAATAAACCATAAAACCATGAATCAACGACTTCAAGAAAGAGGAGCTGGCGGAGGAATTCCTAGCCAACCGGTGACACGCGAAATGCTATATGCCCGGACCATGGAACTCGCATTGTTAGCTGGCCGTAGTGCTCATCAAATCAAGCAGGTGGACTACGAGCGGGCCAAGCGCGAGCTGACTGGGGAATCGGATTTTGATCGGCAGCAGGCGGTGCTGGAGATGGCGGTGTAGTGCAGCCGGAGGCACCACACGGAGGCACCACACTCCTGTGGTGCTGCGAATGCGGGGTCTTTGAGAGGCGCGAAGCTCTTCGCAAAGGCTTTTCATTCGCACCACGACAAAAGTGTCGTGGCTCCGCTGCGAATGGGAGGTCTTTGAGAGGCGCGAAGCCCTTCGCAAAGGCTTCTCATTCGCACCACGACAGGAGTGTCGTGGCTCCGTTCGCGGGGTCGCGGGATTACAAGATCGTCACCTGCACGCTGCTCTCGATGATGCCGTTTGCGATGGCGTAGCGGGTGAGGCTGGCGGTGTCGTGAATGTTGAGTTTTTCCATCACTTTCTGGCGGTGCTTCTCGATGGTCTTGATGCTGATGTGCAGGACATCGGCGGATTCTTTGTTGGCTTTGCCCTCG
>JAYVEJ010000716.1:0-3027 GCA_043748885.1 Luteolibacter sp.
TTCCCGGTTCATACCTGGGGTGCGACGGTGATTTCCGGCCGCGCCGCTCAATGACGCCGAGAACTGGAATGATAAAGCACCGCGAGCGAGTCCCGCGGCGGACAACATCTCATCCGCCGTCGCGGGAGGGTGAAGGGGAAAGACTCGTAGCGAGATGCTCCGCGCACGGCCTGTGGCGAGACGCTACGCGCGGCGGTCATGCGAGTTCGCAGGCGAGCCGGATCGCCGCGATCATCGAGGACGGGTTGGCCAGGTTTTTCCCGGCGATGGAGAATGCGGTGCCGTGGTCGGGGCTGGTTCGGGGTTTCGGCAGGCCGAGGGTCACGTTCACGGCGGTGTCAAAATCCAACAGCTTGAGAGGGATCAGGCCTTGGTCGTGATGCATCGCGAGCACGGCGTGGTGGTGGCCATGGGCGGCGTCGCGGAAAATCGCATCGGGCACGGCGGGGCCGCTGAAAATCCCGACTGCGGCCTCGTTCAGGCGAGCGATGGCGGGCTGGATGATGCGGATTTCCTCATCGCCGAAAGCGCCGCCTTCACCGGCGTGGGGGTTGAGTCCGGCGACTGCGATGCGCGGCTGATGGATTCCCCGCCGCCGGAGGAACGCGGCGGTTAGCAGGCCGATGCGGACGATTCGCTCCACGGTTAGAAGTTGCGGTACTTTGGCCAGCGGCTCGTGAATGGTGGCGAGTCCTACGGTGAGAGTTGCGCCTGTTAGCAACATGCCGTAGTCGGTGACCCCGAACGCAGCGGCGAAATATTCCGTCTGGCCGGGGTAGGGGAAGCCGAGTGCTTGCAAGCCTTCTTTAGACACCGGGCCGGTGACGACGGCATCGGCGCGGCCGTCTTTGAGTTGGCGCACGGCTTCATCCAAGGCGGCGAGCGCGGCGGCAGCGGAGCGGGCGTCGGGCTTGCCGAGAGTGCCGGCGCGGCGGTCGCCTAACACTTCGATTGAGAATCCCTTGGGAATGTCCCCGGAGGCCAGCGCGAGGTCGATGACTTCGGGTCCGACGCCGGCGGGATCTCCCAAAGTGATGACGATGCGCGGCATGGCGGAATCATTGGGTGATCGATCCGGGCTGCCAAGGAGAGAAGCTGGTGGGAGTCGTTTTAAGGCATCCTCCACCGTAGCGGATTGGAGGTGACGCCCCGAGCGGAGAAATAAGCCCGGTCGATTTTCGTTCGGTGCTTGCGGGACGCGAACGGGCCTCGCTAGGGTTTCGCCCATGGTGATTTTTCCATTGAGGATAATTCTAATCGGAGCCGCGTGTGGTCTGCTCACCCAGTGCGGGTCCTCGTCGATGGGATCGGGAAATCTGGGCGGACCGACCGTCGAGGAGCGCAACGCAAAAATCGCGAGCGAGCCGCCGGGAGATTTTTTCTACGGTCGCCGCTATCACGTCGAGAAGACCCGCTTCTGGGGCTACGTCCGGCAGCCCCGGCAATCGTGGAACCGGGCGAAGCTGGTGATCCTCCGCGAGGACAAGAAGCACAGCCCCGACCGGCTTCCTGAAAACGGCCCTCCCGGTCAGCGTTTCGCCTTCGACAACAATACCGACTACCGCCTCCACGGCTACTACACCGGGCAGCAGGCTTACGAGCCTAACAGTAATCAGTTTCTCCCTGAATTCATGCTCACCGGCTACGAAGCGTTAGACCGCCAGCCCGGCTGGTTGTTCCGCCCGGACGACCGTTATGATCCTAACCGAATCACGATGGTGCCGCGCTGAGTCACGATTTTAAACTCACTCCCCCATGAATTCCGATGGCATCCAGCGATTCGTGCGGGCCAAGCACCATGACCGGGCGGCGGGCGATGCGCCGAGCCTAGGGCGCATGGCACGGATGCCCGGCACCGGGCTGCCGAAAGGCTCGCGCCGCAAGCGCCGGAAAAATGAGGGTCGCCGCGGCGAACGGCTCCGCCGGCTCCGCCAACGGATCGTCAAGTCGTGGTCGGTTCTGCTCTCCGCCACGGTGCTGGTGATCCTCGGTCTTGCCGTCTGGTTGTGGGTTATTCCGCAGATGGATTCCCGCCGGGAAATCGCCGGGCGGACCTCGGCGGATGACGACGCAGCGGCGCGGGTTGCTTCGAAGTTTCCCTCGCCCCCGGAAGCGGAGGCACTTGCCCTTGTGAGACTGGGACTCGCCATCCGCGATCCCGCAAAAATCGCGGAATATTTCCGTCTCGGCACCGCCAGTCCTCAGGAAATTGTCGATTTCCTCCAACGCTTGGAAGCTCTCGACGGCTCGCTCGACCTCTACGAATGGCTCAGCAGCATGGACGCTAACGGCCTCGCCATCGACGGCGTGGTGGTGAATTTCAAGGGCAAGGACAAGCCGCGCAACCGGTTAGCATTGCTCACTCCAGATGAAGCGGGGATGTGGAAGATCGACTTCGAGGCCTTCGCCCGCACCGTGAATCCCTCATGGGCCGAGCTTCTGGAACGCCAAGCGGAAGTCGCCCAGGTGCGGGTCTATGCGGTTAGAGACACCTATTACAATGGGGTGTTCCTCGATGACCAACAATGGATCTGTTATGGGTTGGCGTCCCCCGACATCGATCAAACCCTGCTGGCCTATTGCAAAATCGGCTCCCCCCAAGCGGCGGCCTTGGCCTGGATTTTTTCAGCGGAAAATAAGATGACCCGGATGACCTTGGAGATTCGGCGGGTGGCCGGTGCAGAACCCCGCCAATTTGAAATTGCCAAGGTTCTCGCTGCGGACTGGGTGGTGAGCGCCGTGCCGTTTGATGAGGGCTTCAAGTGATTCCACTCCCCGCGTCTGTGGGCTTGCACTGGGTTCGGTAGTTTCCCTAGTCTTCCGCGCGTAAGGCTCCGGCGATCCCAGCCCGCCTTGCGATAATTCAGCCCCCACCGAATTCCCCCGTTTTTCAAACCCCGATGAAAACTCCAGATTTCCAGCGAGGAATCGTCTCACGCCTCAACCGCGCGGAGGTGGAAGGCCCGAGTCTCGGGCGCGTGTCCAAATTGCGCGATGCGGATTCGTCTAACGGCGGAATGCGGATCC
>JAYVEJ010000717.1:0-3026 GCA_043748885.1 Luteolibacter sp.
CATTTCCGCTCTCAGATTATTTTTGATCCTCGTGTCACTTGCACAGATTTCCCCAGCGGCTGACGCCTTGGGCACTGTCAATTTGGAATGGAATCCTAACCCGGAAACTAACATTGCCGGCTACCTCGTCCACTACGGCACCACCCGCGGCGACTATTCCAACACCCAGGAAGTCAGCACCTTGCCGGTCGCGACTCTATCCAATCTGGAATCTGGAACCACCTACTACTGCGGTGTCCAGGCATTCACCACTTCCGGTCTCCGTAGCCTGTATTCCTCGGAAATCTCCTTCACCATTCCGCAGACAAATTCGCCCGAATTTACCGTGGCACAGGCGAGAGGCAGCGAACTGAATGTTCTAACTGCCGCCTCGCAGGCCATTGATTTCGGCGTCGTTTATCTAGCAACGCCAGGCTTCACCGAAACCTTCATCCTCAAAAACCCCGGCACTTCGTCTCTCACCGGCTTGGCGATCACTGGCGATAACGAAAATTTCTCGGTCACCCGACTCGGCACAACCACCTTGGCACCGGGCGAGATCACCATTTTCAATGTCACCTTCAGACCCTCCGCCACCGGAGCATATGCCACGGTCCTCCACGTTGTGAGTGGGGAAGCCGGTCAAAGTGCCTTAGAAATCAGCCTCGTCGGCGTTGGCGTCGCGGAGCCTGAGATCGTAGTCGAATCCCCCATTGGCTCCGAACTTACCGCCTCCACGTCCACCGTTCGTTTCGCGGACACGCCGCTCGGCACCACCCGCTCCACGGAAACCGTTGCCCTAACAAACACCGGTGCCGCCGATCTAGTCGATCTTAAATTCACCCTCGATGGATTCCAAGACTCCGACTTCGCGGTGGAATCTGTGACCGCCGCCGCCTTGCCGCCGGGCGCTAGCTCGAACCTCAAAATCACCTTCAGCCCCAGTGCCGTCGGCATCCGCACCGCCACCTTGCACATCGCCAGCAGCGACCCCGCTCAAAGTCCACTCGCCATCGCGCTCTCCGGCAGCGGGATCGCCGTCCCGCGGCTGACTTTGGAAACTGCCGACGGCACCCCGTTAGATCCCACCGCAGCCGCTATCCCGTTCGGCGGGGTCGTCCGCGGCACCACGGGTGCTGCCGTGACTTTCTTCCTTAGAAACACTGGCACCGCCGCGCTAACCGGTTTGCAAATCACCACCGGCGGACTCCAAGCTGCCAGCTTCGTGCTCGACCTTCCGCCCGTCACCTCGCTGGCACCCGGTGATTCCACCTATTTTAACGTCACCTTCACCCCCACCAGTGCCGGCTACCAGACCGCCTCCCTCCGGGTCTCTAGCGATTCTACCTCCCAGGACTCATTTGAAATCGACGGCGATGGCATCACCGTCCCTGAAATCGCAATCCTTCAAAACAACGGTGCCGACCTAACCAGTGGTGACGGCTTCGTGAGCTTCGGCAGTTGCAACCTCGGGTCCTCCTCCGCCGTCCACAACTTCACGATCAGAAACACCGGCTCGGGACCTCTCAAGAATTTGTCAGTCACCAGTGATGATTCCGAGTTCTTCATTGGCAGTTTCAGCACCACGACCCTTGCCCCTGGGACGAGCGCCACGTTCCGAGTCGGCTTCCGGCCTTCCGCCGCCGGGATACGCGGTGGCCACCTGTCAGTTGTGAGTAACGACGCCGACGAGAGTCCGTTTTTGATCTCTCTAACTGGCAAAGGAATCGCAGTTCCAGAAATAGAGGTTCGTCTGAGCAGTGGCAAAGATCTCAGAGACGAGAATTCCTTTATCAACCTCGGCACGGTCGAACTCGGTGCGACGAGCAGGGGCCAAGTATTGACGATCCGCAACTCCGGCAGCGCGAGACTCGAAAATCTAGCAATCGCCAAGAATGGTATCCACGCCGCCGATTTCTCCGTCAGCGGCTTGCGGACCACTGCATTGGCACCGGGAGCGAGCACCTCGTTTAAAGTCAACTTCAGCCCCAACAGAACGGGAATTCGCTGGGCCGCCATTCACATCACCAGCAACGATGATAGCGAGGCAAGCTTCGACATCGTCGTGACCGGCACCGGAATCAGACCTCCCTCTGCGGCTCTCACGAGCATGCAGCCCATGGCCGCGCTCGCCCACATCGGCAACGATACGGGCATTCCAACAGCACCCGTCCACGGCATCGAGGTGATCGGCGGCCGGAAATACCTCACGCTGACCCTCACCAAGGCTCCGGGAAAAACCGCACTCCCACGCAACGTCGAGGTCTCATCCAATCTCGTCGCGTGGTCCAGCGGCAAGACCCACACCACAGTCCTGCTAGACAACGCGACTACCCTCAAAGTGCGCGACAACACCCCCCTCACCCGCGGTGCCAAACGCTACATCCGGCTCAAGCCAACCGTCCGGTGATCCAGCATTGACGCGGCTAACGGCGCATCCAAGCTTGCCGCATGATAGCGAGACTGCGGGGCAAAGTGATTGAGGCGTATCCTAACCGATTGGTGGTGGATGTGCATGGGGTGGGCTATGAGGTTTTTATCCCGCTTTCGACATTTGATCGGCTGCACGCGGCGGAAGGACTGGAAGTGGATCTACGGACGCACCTGCATTTCAGCCAGCTCGGGCAGAAATTGTTCGGCTTCGCGAGTGAGGAAGAGCGGGACGTGTTTCTGTTGTTGATCGACCGGGTGAGCGGCGTGGGTCCGACCATGGCGGTCTCGGTGCTGAGTGGGATGAACGTGAATGATTTCAAAAAATGTGTGGTCGCAGGTGACGTGGCTGGCCTTTCCCGGCTCAAGGGCGTGGGCAAGAAAACCGCCGAGCGAATCGTGCTGGAACTCAAGGACAAGGTCGGCGTGACGGAAACCTGGCAAGACGCGGCGGCAGGCCAAGTCAGCGCCGGAGCGGCAGACGCGGAGCTGGCGCTCATCGCGCTGGGCTACAAACAAGTGGACGCACGCAAGGCCGTTAGAAAAGTGCTCGACGCGGATCCGGCGGCACCGACCGAGGCACTGGTGCGCGGAGCGTTGCGGGCATTGCAGGGGTG
>JAYVEJ010000718.1:0-3021 GCA_043748885.1 Luteolibacter sp.
CCGCAGGCTTGTAACTACCCGGCGGGCTGAAGTCAAAATCCGCGTGGATTTGTTTTCACGGGGGAATTTAGGGTTCCGGTTGGTAAATTTTCCCCATAAGTTACCGGTCATGCGCACCGCAGTTTATGCTGGCTCCTTTGATCCTCCGACGAACGGTCACCTCTGGATGATCGAACAGGGCTTGGAAATGTTTGACCGCCTGATCGTCGCGATCGGCAGCAATCCGTCGAAGACCTATTCGTTTTCCGTCGAGGAGCGCCTCGAACTTTTGCGCGCCTCGACCGGCCCCTGCGACCGCCTAGTGATCGCCCATTTCGACAACCGCTACCTAGTGGACTATGCGAAAAAAATGGATGCCAAATACATGTTGCGCGGCATCCGCTCGTCCACGGACTACGAATACGAGCGGGTGATGCGCCACATCAATGCCGACATGGCCCCGGAAATCACCACCGTTTTCCTGATGCCACC
The DNA here is from genome assembly GCA_043748885.1 of Luteolibacter sp. Classification (GTDB taxonomy): domain Bacteria; phylum Verrucomicrobiota; class Verrucomicrobiia; order Verrucomicrobiales; family Akkermansiaceae; genus Luteolibacter. The sequence continues at coordinate 472 of JAYVEJ010000718.1, forward strand.
CCGCGACATCGCCGAGCTGTCATCGAACATGATCAAAGGACTCACAGGCCCGACGGGCTGGGAGGAAACCGTCCGTCGCTACGTGCCGAGTCCGGTTTTTGAAGCCCTCGCCGCCCGCGGCGGAACTTTGTGAACCGGGAAAAATTGCGGGTTTCTTGGCCGGTCATGCGCTGCTGGATCCACTTGTCGCTGCGACCGTGTTTCTGCCAAGTGGCGCGAGCGCGTTCGAGGGCGAGCGCGGGATCGGAAATTTCCTGCATCCGCTCGTAGCCGACCTTGGCGAGCCAGAGTTTGATCGGCTCAGCTTTCGGGCTGGGCACACTCTGGACGAGCCGCAGCAAGGTCTCGGCAGTGGCGACATCGGTGAGGCGCATCTTGCCATCGTCGGCGGTCGATTTGAACCGGTGACAATCTGTCACCAGTTGGCTGCCTTCCTTGGCAAGCCGCTCTTTCAGCTTGTTCCAGTATTTCCGAGCAGTCTGGAAATCCGGCTGCTGGGTGAGGATCTGGATGATGTCCACGACCGAGAAAAACCAAGTCTCGGTTTTCTCATCGTAGAGGCGGCGGATTTCGCGATCTTCGAAAATGGCGGGGATGATTTTCATGGCGGTTTCAACTGAAGAGTTTGCGGTCGAGCGAGCGATACTGGATGGCTTCGAGAATGTCGTTCGGGCGGATGTCGGGTGACCCTGATAGATCGGCGAGCGTGCGGGCGACTTTGAGAATCCGGTCGTGGGCGCGGGCGGAGAAATTCATTTCCTCCATCGCATGTTCGAGGTAGCCGCTGGCTTCGGCGTTGAGTTGGCAGTGTTGTCTCACTTGGCGCGAGCCCATCGCGGCGTTGGTCGAGTTCGAGGATTTTCTAAAACGCTCCAACTGAATCCCGCGCGCGGCGACGACGCGCTGGCGGATGGTGGCGGAGGACTCGCCGCTGTTGGTGTTAGAAGATAGCTCGCGGAAATCGACGATGGGAACCTCGACATGCAAGTCGATCCGGTCTAGCAGCGGGCCGGAGATCCGCTGGCGATACGTCTCGATCTGCCGCGGCGAGCAGCGGCACTCGCGTTTCGAATCGCCGTAATAGCCGCACGGACAGGGGTTCATCGCCGCCACCAGCATGAAGTTCGCGGGAAATGTCAGCGATCCTGCGGCGCGGGAAATAGTCACGCAGCGGTCTTCTAATGGCTGCCGGAGCACTTCCAGTGTTTGCCGCCGGAACTCGGGCAGCTCATCCAAAAACAGCACTCCGTGATGGGCCAGCGAGACTTCGCCCGGCCCCGGATTGGTCCCGCCGCCTAGCAGCCCCGCGTCCGAGATGGTGTGATGCGGCGCTCGGTACGGCCGGGTCGTTAGAAAGGAACGCTTCGAGTCCAACAGCCCGGTGACCGAGTGAATCTTGGTTGTTTCAATCGCGTCCTCCTCGGTCATGTCCGGCATGATGGTGGGGATGCGTTTCGCTAACATCGACTTGCCAGTCCCGGGCGGGCCGACCATCAGCAGATTGTGCGAGCCGGCGGCCGCAACTTCGAGGGCGCGTTTGACGTGGTGCTGGCCCTTCACCTCGTCGAAATCCACCTCATAGGTGCGGTGGGAATTGAAGAACGCCCGCCGATCCAGATGGAACGGCGGGATGATGATGTCGCCGTTGAGAAAGTCCCACGCTTGGCGCAAATTTCGAATGGGAAACACGTCGATCCCCTCGATCACCGCCGCTTCCGCCGCGTTGGCCTCCGGCACAAATATGCGACTGCGGCCCCGGCGTTTCGCTTCTAACGCGATGGAGAGCACGCCCTTCACCGATCTAACTGCACCATCGAGTCCGAGCTCGCCGACCACGCAGCAATCCTCCGCGCTAAACGGCTTGGTGCCACTTGCGGCGATCATCGCCAAGGCGATCGGCAAGTCGAACGACGGACCTTCCTTCTTCAAATCGGCGGGCGCGAGGTTGACCGTTTTGATCCCATTATCGAGGTGAAGCGCGGATGCGCCGATGGCGGAAATCACTCGCTGCGAGGACTCTCTAACCGCCGCGTCCGGCAGACCGACGATCACGACGATCGGCTTTTCCGCACCGCGGGCATTGACCTCCACTTCGACTTCCTGGGCATCGACCCCACGCAACGCTGCTGAAAATAGGCGGGTAATCATGTGAACATCTAACCTCTGAGCATTTTTGCGATTGATGGCAAGTGCGAAGAAAGCCGAGCATAAAGCTGAAGGTCTCCCCCGCGACCCTAGATCTAACAGCTCCCTAAGGAGGGTGGACATTTTTGTCCGCCGCATTCATTCATTCATCCACCCGCGAGGGCGCGTGTGCTCCCCCACGCATCTAACTCACTGCCCCACCGAACGCCATCGTCAGCCAGCCATCCACCGCGGCGACGAGTTCCTGATCGTTCGCTTCATCGAACGAGTGCCCAGCCCCGGCGATTTCTAGAAATTGTTTCACACAGATCGCCGTGTCCCAAGCATCGCGGCTGTCTTGGACTGGCACGAGATCGTCCGCCGTGCCGTGGATAAGCAGCCATGGCTGGGTCACTGCTTCTGCGG
>JAYVEJ010000719.1:0-7926 GCA_043748885.1 Luteolibacter sp.
CAAGTTCGACTTCATCCACCAACTCGGCGGCTGGAACATCCTAGCAGAACGCTCCGGCGGCAGCAAAGACAGCTTCCTCCGCACCTACACTTGGGGCACCGACCTCAGCGGCACCCTCAATGGTGCAGGCGGCGTCGGCGGGCTCCTCTTCACCAAACTCCACACCAGCGGCAAAACCTTCGCCAACGCCATGGACCTCAACGGCAACGTCACCCTGTTAGTCGATACCGCCACCGGCCAATCCGCCGCCACCTACGACTACGGCCCCTTCGACGAACCTCTCCGCCAGAGCGGTGAGTATGCATCACTCAATCCTTACCGGTTTTCCACGAAATATACAGATGATGAGACGGGGTTGGTGGATTACGGACTTAGACCCTATAACCCGTCCACTGGAACGTGGCCATCAAGGGATCCGATTGGGGAAAAGGGTGGGGTGAACCTGTATGCGTTTGTTGGGAACAGCCCAATTCATAATGTTGATATAAATGGAGAAAGGCCTCAATTCGAAGACAACACGAAACCCGGCAAGCCCGAATCAGGTGATGGCCATGTGCAATTCATTGCCTCTAAAATCATGACCAAATTATCCCCTTGTCTAGATAGAAATTGCTATGAAGTCATCTGGGACGATGCTAATTCTTTAGGAGTTGCGAAAGGATACATGGGTATCAATGAAACTCATGAAAGTGTTCATGTTAGGGATGCCAAAAAGTCTTATGAACTTTCTCTTAAGGAAATTGAAATGACGTATCTGGACAAGTGCATGTATCACAAGAAGGCTTCTTGCTACAATGACTTATCGCCATTATTTGGGAGTCTTGCGCAGGCGTATTATGCCGTTCTTTCAAACAATTTTCATGTCAATGGAACGTATGGTTCAGATGGTAAAAAGATAGAAGGCGGGTATTTCAACTTTGATCTAGCTAATGCAAAAGTCGCTTTGGAAAAGTCACAAAGAGTATATCAAGAACAGAAGTCGAAACTAGAAGAAAAACTAAAGAAATGCGGAAATATTCAATAAGTTCAAATTATGAAAAAAAGATACTTTTAATTGCATCAATTATTTTAATATTTCTCAGCATCACTGAGTTTGTCTATTCTGTTGAGATCGCAGGAAATGCTCACTACTATTCTTCCAATGGAAACTCCAAAGATTCTATTGAGGCTGAACTCAGGCAAATTGATTTAACAGGGGCCATAGGCGAGAAGAGCGTTCCGATGGGGGCCGTCAAACTGAAGCTTTCGGGTGATGCATGGGTCTTTTTCGAACTCGAATATGAGGTATCACCTGACCATATTTCAGGAAGACAGCGGGATGTAGTCGAATGTTATGTGCGACTTCGTCTCAACAGCCTTAGCACGTTTGGTAGCGTCCAGATCATGAAGTGCTGGTTTGATCCAAAGACGGGGAAGTACCCCAAAAATTACGACAGTTATCCGAAGGAGAGGTTTGAGAGAATTGACAAAGTTCCAGACTGGGCCGTTTCATTCTTCAATGAAGGCTTTCCTTCGACAAAAGAAAAGGACGAGTATTACATGTTCAGGGATCACGATTTGGTTTGGTTAATGCGAGGCCAAGGGGATAATTGCCATTTTGTTTGTGGGTATGACGGTAGGCACTTCTCTCAAAAAGAATTCCAGAGCGCATTCTTGCGGGAGAGAAAAAAAATCAATGATCACCGTATTTCAAACGCCCAGGCGGTAACGATAGGTGCTCGATTGAAGGAATCATGGTGCATTCGTTGGCATTCCCCTTTTGAAATTCCTCTTCCCGGAGACGCTGGCTCGGGTCACGAGTAAGCGCATTTCATAAGTCAGTCGGGTATGCTGCTTTGAATTAGATCCGCTTCTTGATCAAATATACAAATGACAAACGGCGAATTAGTAAAGACTTTGGATTAGGGCGATCCGGCTCCATCCTCGGCGGTTGGAAAGACCGGCTCGACGAGTTGTTTGAAGGCGATGAATTTATCAGCATCCAATGCCCCCGCTGCGCTGCGAAATATCATGTCACGCGAGAAATGATTGTATAACTCCTGCCCTCACTGCGCAGGCGGAATGGTAGAGAGCGAGAGCCGATAGAATTTTTGTGGACCGACCATGGGGACTGCTACTGACTGATAGGTGGGGGTGGATTGATAGAGTGAGAGTGGTGATGAGTATTGCGCAAAGTAGAGTGATGGCGCGGGTTCAGGCTGCCAGTGGATGAGATCGGTGCTGGATTCGAGGGCGCCAGATGCATGGGGCGGCAGGTAGGGAATCCTCAACTCGGGATAGAAACCACCGAAACGCTGACTCACAGTTCCGAACACCAGCGCAGGCGGGCGGGACGCGGGGTCGAGTGGGGCGGTGCCGAAGGTGTATTCGAGGAAATTGCTGGCGCCGTCGGCATCGGCATCCGTGTCTTGGCCGGAGAGTGCGAGCGGCAGATTCTTCGCCCAAGTCTGATAGCGACTCGCAGGTGAAACTAACTGAAGATCGTCCACCCAGCCTTGCAAGGAGGAGGCGGTGGCATAGGTGTTCGCCTCGCCAAAGAGACTGGACTGCAGAGTCATGAGGCGGAAGGTCACTTCGTGATTGCCGGTGGGCACATGGACCGCGGCATTTTGCCATGTGCCGGATGGGTTGGCGGGGATTCGCAATTTTTCCACGCCACCCACCGCGACGGCGAGGACATGCCCGACAACCTGCGTTCCGCCGCCGCCGATGATGACCCCCACGCTGGAGCGCGAGCCGGCTCGCGGTGAGGTGGGAAAGCCTTCGAAGCAACGGCCCCGGAATTCCAGGATGGCGGGGCCGGTGACGGTGGTGCGCAAGACGGGCGAACCGCCGACGGCGCGGGCCGCGCGAGTCCAAGTGCCGTTTGTTTCCTGATAGGCGACTGGCTGCCAGGGCTTTAGCTCGGGCGCAGCGCTGGTGAGATCGAGGCCCGCACCGATCACGGTGGCCTGAGTGAGACTGCTGGGCGCGGCGTTGCGGATTTCTAAGCCATCCAGCCGGGCCTCGCCTGGGGTGGAGAAACCGGCACCTGGAGTGGCAAGGTGGGTCCATTCGACGAGGTGATCGCCGGCACCGACCTCGAACTCGATCTTAGTCCACGACGCGGTGGGTTCCGCGACGGGCAAGTGGCCACCATCGAGGCTTAAGCGCAGCGTGCTGGGGCCATTGGCTTTCCACCAGTAGCTGACACGCGCCGGGCCAGCGACGGTTAGAGTGGCCGAGTGCGTCATTCCCGGATGGTTGAGCAACGACCAAGCAGAGGTCTGGTTAGCCACCGCCGCGCGATCTATCAGCCCGTGCCAGCCGTCCGCCAGCATGGGTCGTGGGGCTTCGATGGCATTTGCGAGCGGCACCGCCAGAGTTGCCTTGAACTTGATGCTTTTGAGGAGTGGCGGCTGCCGAGTGGGGACGCCCTGCCAAATTTGCGGCGAGTAGCTCCATCTAACGGCGGTTCCCGGTGCCAGCGAGGTGAGGTGAGATTGCCACGCGCCGGACTCGCTCCAGAGCTGATAGGGCGTGCCGTCTTCGTCTTGATAGGTCCAATCGCCCGCGATGATTCCCGGGCGGCCCCACACGCTGGTGAGTTTACCGGCATGGAGCGGATCGAAGAAATACAACGAGGTCGCCGCTCCCGGCTGCCAAGCGTCGCCATTTCCAACAGAAACTAACTGGCCGCCGGTATCGCCCGTTTCCATGGCGAAGAGTCCGTTGAAATCGAGTGCTCGTGCGAGTGGGGTGATCCCTTGTTGGATCGCAAATCCACCCAAGCGCCAGGCGGCGAAAGCAAGCTGCGGGTGGGAGGGATCTGAGTCGGCGGGAATGCGGCGGGGCTTGGTGAGCCAGCGCACGGAGTGATTTCCTGCTGGCAGCGTGAGTCGCATCCACTGCCATGGGTGCGGACGGAGAGGCGTGACGTCGATGCCATCAACACGCAGAAAATGCTCCGCGGAGGTGCTCCATCCCGTTTCATCGAGGGCTGAGTCCCAACTGATTTCGCAGGGGCCTTGCAGCTTAAGCCCGACCCACGACGGTGCCGCCTGGCCGGGACGCAGTAGGAAGGCGGGATCTCCGTCGCGGCCAGAATCTAGCAAGCCCACGGCGGGAAGGGTGCTGCCTGTTTTCCAAGAATGGCCCGCCAGTCCGCCCGCGATTTTGAGGGATGTGGTTTTGAAAGGAACCCAGCTCACGTCATCCACCCCGCTAGCGAGCCACTGGCGGCTGATGCCGTCAGTCGGATTCCGCAAAGTGAAGCGGATGCGGTGGGGGCCAGCTCCGGTGATCCAAAGCGCGGGCCAAACGGTGTCGTGGATGGCCACCGGCTGGCCGTCGATGGTGAGCGACCAGAAGTTCCAGAGGTTGCCGGGAAGCTCGATGCCCGCTTGTTTGCGAAGCCAAAAATCAAACAGGCCCGGCCCCTCGACGGTGGCTTCTAACCACGAGCTTTCACCGGGCAAAAGCCCGACGTAGGCCGAGGTTTTGCCTTTCGCTTCTAAGTCAGTGCGGCCGGTGAACGGAATTTCACTGGAGGTTTTCCATGTGACCGTGGCCGGGGCATCGAGCGCTGCGGCAAGCGGATAGACCGGCCATGCGATGAAGCTGACATTGTCCACGCCGATCAAACTATTTCTAACATCCCACTCGGTCGAAGCGGTGGCGGTCCACTCAAGGGTCACGGCAGATGACACGGGAATGAAGACTTCGACGAGCTGGTCCGCGGGTCCGTTGGTGGAGGTGTGGAGCACCTTTCCGTCGGCCGAAAAGGTGCCGATGACTGGGCTATCATCGAAGTCATGCCAATGAAACGAAACCGTGCCGGGGCCGTGGACAACGGTGCTAAAGCGGGTGGATTCGCCACTCTCTAACGGCGGTGAAACCACCATGTCCCCCGCCCCATCTGGCAGGACCAGCGGCATCCATGGCTTGGCTGGATCGTTTTTCCAATCCCACTGCGGTGCATCGGCTGCTTCGCCGAGAGAGATCAAGGTGGCCGGGGTGAATTCAATGCGGTCGAGTGCAGCGAGTGCGATTTGCCCCGCAGTCCCCCACGCTATCCACTCGAATAGCGAGGTGCCGGGTGGTAGCCAAACTTTTTCCTGTTTCCATCCCTCGAACGGGGTTCGCCGAAGCAGCGTCGTTCCAGACTCGGCATTTTGGAACGACCAGTCCAGTGCCCCATAGTCCGCTGGCAGTTTCTCGGAACGCCACCAGAAACTCAGTTCGCCAGGGCCGGTGAAATTGGCTTTCATCCGGGATTGCTGATTGCCAGTCGGTGATGCGGCGGTTGCGGCTGGGCCTTGCAATGCGGTCTCGCCATTCCGGCTGAGGGTGATCGACGAAGTCCAATCGAGAGGCACCGTCCACGGGATCTGCAAGTCGAGGGCCGCCAGCGCGATCCCGCCGGGAGCGAGCGGCGTCACCTTGATTCCGCCGATGTAGGCGATGTAACTCTCCGGACGACGATCCGCAAATTTCGGGGCCACTGCCTGCCAGCGGACGGTGTGGAAACCGGCAGGAATCTCGATCCGCACGGGCCGCGAGGGTTCGTAAGTCCGCATCAACTCGGCCCGCTTGCCATCGACGAGAAGGGAGAAACCAGGATTGGAATTCCCGGATTTCCACGAGAAATCCACGGTGGCTGGACCTTGCACGGGCAATTCGAGCCACGAGCTGGCGTTGCCGCGAGTCGCTTCCATGCGCAGCCCGTGCCCGTTGATTTCGCCATAAGGAACGATGGTCCACGGATCGGCTCCGCCGCTGATGGTGGAACCTTCCGGCAAATTAAGCGCAAGGTCGCGGGTGACGGGCAGTGGCAGCGTGATCTCATCGGCCCAAGCCGCCATGCTCGAGAGCACCAAAACGAGCTGCAAGGTGAGGCAACGAAAGCGGGGGGAGCGACGGCACATGACTCGCCATGGTTGCTAGATCTCCAACAGATAGGAAGGTTTATCCCAACGATTCTCTGGCAGTCCGACCTAACGAAGTTTCTGCGGCGGCTGGCGCGCTTGCTTCGTTGCCGGAAATCTTGTTGCCAATCCGTCCGGCCTTTGCTCCCTTCCCGGCATGGCCAATCCGACAAACGTACTTTCTAGCGGCATCGAAATCACCGGTTCCATCCGCTTTTCCAACGACATGATCATCGACGGCAAAATCGACGGCGAAATTACTTCCGACAAGGGCCGCGTAACGATCGGTGAAAACGCCATCATCAAGGGCGACGTGACTGCCGGCGAGGTGAAGGTTTACGGCAAGGTGGAGGGCAAGATCACTTCCCAGCGCTGCGAACTGAAGGACAAGTCGCGGATCAATGGCGACATCAAATCCAAGGTGTTCTCGATGGAAGAAGGTGCCCAACTCTCCGGCCGCACCGACATCGGCGGCTGAGCCGAGTGACCCGCAGATTCACAAAACAGCCCGCAGCGATGCGGGCTGTTTCGTTTTGAAGCTCCTCTTACTTCAAGCCGTGGCGACCTAGCAGGTTGTAAACAGAGCGCTCGGAGATGCCGAGTTCGCGGGCGGTCTTGGCCTTGTTTTTGCCGGTGCGGAGGTAGGTCTGGATGAAGGCGTCGCGCTCGATTTCCTGAAGCGTGAGGCCACGTCCGGCGGGCGAGCCGTTGGCGGCTGCGGGATCGCGACGGCCTTCTAGCAGGGGTTGAAAATCGGCGGCATCGAGCAGGGGTTTTTCGGCAAAGGCGGTGGCGCGTTCGAGCACGTTTTCGAGTTGGCGGACATTGCCGGGCCAGTCGAAGTCGAGGAAAAGTTCGGCGGCGGCGGGGGTGAGGTGCCAGCCCTCGGACTCACGGCGGCTGGCGATTTGGGCCAGAATGCCGTCGGTGAGCGAGGGGATGTCTTCCTTGCGCTCGCGGAGGGCGGGAATCTGCAGTTCGATGATGTTGAGACGGTAATACAAGTCCTCGCGGAAGGCACCGGCCTCGACCCGGGCGGGGAGGTTGACGTTGGTGGCGGCGATGACGCGGGCGTTGGTTTGGAGCATCTTGCTGCCGCCGACGCGGAAGAATTCGCGGTCTTGCAGGACGTTGAGGAGCTTGGGCTGGAGTTCGGAGGGAAGGTCGCCGATTTCGTCGAGAAACAAGGTGCCTTTGGAGGCTTGCTCGAAGCGGCCGGCGCGCGATGAAGTGGCACCGGTGAAGGCACCGCGCTCGTGGCCGAAGAGTTCGGATTCGAGCAGCTCGCGGGGCAAGGCTGGGCAACTGACGGTGATGAATTCCTCGGCAGTGCGCGGGCTGAGGCGGTGGATTTCCCGGGCGAAGTGAGATTTCCCGGTGCCGCTCTCGCCGGTTAGAAGGATGGTGCTATCGAGGCGGGCGGCCTTGGCGAGGTGACTTAACAATTGCCGAAGATGGGGATTGGCACTCTGCAAGGCGGCCTTGGACGAGGGTCTGCTAGAGACGGATGCCGGTGCGGGCGAGTCCTTGCGGGCGATCTTGGCTTGCCGCAGCAGATCGAAGAGGCGCTTGAGTTCGAAGGGCTTGGTCAGATAATCGTCGGCTCCGGCGCGGAGCGCTTGCACGGCGGTCTCGGCATCGTTGAGACCTGTCAGCATGATGACGGGCAGGGTGGGGAAATTTTCGCGAATTCTAACGAGGGTCTGAAGTCCGTTCATGCCGGGGAGACCGTGGTCGAGGATGACGGCCTCGATCCCGGTGCCGAGCATTTCTAGGGCTTCGGTGCCCGAGCCGGCGGCGACCGGACGCCACCCGAGATCCTGTGCGGCGATGACGAGCAACCGTTGAATGGTTCCATCGTCGTCAACGATCAACAGATTTGGAGAGTGGGCGGGATTCAAAGGCATCGGCGATGGGAGTCCGCCAATCTAATGGGAGGTGCGGGTGAAGCAAGTTCGAACGCGGATTGTCGCGAAAACCCGCGACGGTCATCCTGCCAGAACTTGCTTGAGGCAAGTGA
>JAYVEJ010000720.1:0-7910 GCA_043748885.1 Luteolibacter sp.
CCTCGCTGACGACATTGTTCCTATGTGGAAATTCTTACATGACCATTGGCGGGACGGGATTGAGATCCTGCTGCTTGCCACTTGCATCTACCAAGTTTATCGCGCGTTCCGCAACACGCGGGGGGCGCAGATTTTGGTGGGGCTGGGAACGATCTTGGTGGTTCTTACGTTCGTCTCGACGTTGTTCCGGTTTGAGGTGGTGCAATGGATCATCACCCGCGCGGCGGCGATTTTGGCGTTTGCGTTGATCGTGATTTTCCAGCCGGAACTACGCAATGGGTTGGCGCGGCTGGGCAGCAATCGGCTGTTTTCATTTTCCAACAAGCGGCGGCTGGCGTTTCTGGAACGTTTCGCGGATGCGGTGATCAATCTCTCGAAGAAGCGGATCGGCGCGTTGTTCGCGATCCAGCGGGGGATCAGTCTGAAGGAACATCTCGACAGTGGGGTGGTGCTGGATGCGCAGTTTTCCCCGGAACTGGCGATGACGGTGTTTCACCCGAAAGCACCGCTGCACGATGGCGGGATGATCATCGCCGACGACCGGGTGGCGGGGGCTGCTTGTGTTTTTCCGGTGACGGAGCGGCAAATGCAGGATCGCTCGACGGGGCTGCGGCACCGCGCGGCGATCGGCCTCACGGAGCGCACAGACGCGATCGCGGTGGTGGTCAGCGAGGAGACCGGCGGGATCTCGATCTGCGAGAATGGGGTGCTGCAACGCAACCTCACGGAAAAGCAGTTCCGCGAAAAAATTTCGGAGATTTTCTTCTCCGGCAAACCCTCACATGAAACTGACACTGGGCAAAAACTGGATCGCAAAGATCCTCTCACTCCTTCTGGCGACAGCGATATGGTTTCTGATTAAGGACCATCTCGCGACGGGCGAAGGTCCGTTCGCGCCACCACCGCGGGCGATTATGGTGCCCGAACTCCAGAGATAGAATTTCTGGAGCTCGGGACTGAGGGTGTATTAAAGCAGACCGAGGGCGGCGGAGATGAGGAGATCGTCGTCGATGAGCCACTTGGCGACTTCTGAGCCTGCGCTGGTCGATTTCGGCGGAGCCGTGGAGGCGGTGACGTCGATGGTGAGACCCTCGCCACGGATGCGGCGGGCGACGCCACCGGCATCGTAAACGGCCATGTAGGCAGCTAGAACTCGGACGGCGGAGGAGCCGACTGAGGTTCCATCGTTGTGCCCGAAGAGGGCATCCAACAGGACCGGGGTCGGGTCCGTCGAGGAGGAAAGCCGGGTGGCGGCACCGTTCACACTGCTGGTCATCCCTGCGGCTCCGGCGGCTTCGAGCTCGCTGGCGAGGGCAGCGGCGCGTTGTGCCAAATCCTGCGCGACAAGTGCGGCGGCGAGCCGGGTTTCCAACTCGGAAGCCAGCGCGATTTGGCGGGCATGGAGCTTAGTCCAATCCGGCGAGCGGAGGTCCGAGTCTCCATCCGAGCCGGTCCGACGACCAGCGACGGCGGTTTGGACAAAGGTCGCGATGGCCTCGGCAGCGCGGTCGCACTTGATGCCGGCGCAGACTGGAGCGAGGGCAAAAGCGGCCAAACGGCTGGAAAGCAGGACGTTGCCCATGGCTTGCATTTTCGCGCCCATTAAGGCGTCGCGCTCGCGCTTGACGGTGAAGAATTCCATGGCGCGGCGCAGCGTGACTTCTAACTGAGGGATGTCCCACGGCTTGGTCATGTAGCGAAAAATCCCACCTTGGTTGACGGAGCCGATGGCGGCGTCGATGTCCGAATAGGCGGTGGAGAGGATCTTGATGATGTCTGGGTAGTCGTCGGCGATTTTCGACAGGAAGCCGACACCGGTTTCATTGGGCATCCGTTGGTCGGTGACGATGATGCCGATCTCATTGGCGTGCTGGCGGAACACCGTGAGAGCCTGGACGCCGTCTTCGGCCTCAAGGATGCGGAATTTTTCACCGAACAAACGGCGGAAGTATTTGCGGGTGTTTGCCTCGTCATCCACGAAGAGGATGGCGTAGCGTTGGTAGTCATAGGCGTCGATCTCGGTGCTCATAGTGGTCGATGGGAAAGATGTTACAGAGGAATTTAGTGGTGAGAGGGTGATAGAGTCAGGCCGGTTGGTCGAGAACGGATTCCGGGTCTGGGTCCGCTTCGAAGCTGGCGGCGGGGAAAGCAATGCGGAAGCGGGTGAATTCGATGGGGCGGCTGTCCACCTCGACGATTGCGCGGTGGGCTTGGAGGATCTGATGGGTGATGGAAAGCCCGAGGCCCATGCCTTTGCCGACCTCTTTGGAGGTGAAAAATGGGTCGAAGATTTTTTGCAAATCCTCTGCGGGGATGCCGATGCCATTGTCGCGAATGGTGACCTGCCAGCCCTCGCCGACGGCGTCGATGGAGACGTCGATACGGCCCGGATTGCCGCCGTTGGCAGCGATGCGCATCTGGATGGCGTCGATGCTGTTTTGGAAAAAGTTGATGAAGACCTGGACGAGTTGGTTGGGATTGCCGCTGATCAGGGCGAGGTCCGGTGATTTCAAGTTGAACTCGATTTCCTTACCGACTTGGTGGCTGACCATGCGGCGGGCGCGGCCGACGATTTCCGCGAGGTCGGCATCGCCAGTGGTCGCCTTGTCGTCGCGGGTGAATTTGCGGAGGTCAATGACGATTTGGGAAACGCGCTCGACGCCTTCGCGGATGTCTTTGAGGATGTCCACATAGTCCGGCTGGTCCTTGTCCGGCATGGATTTGGTGAAGGTCTCTAACGCGTGCAAGCCGGCACTGGCGTAGTTGAGCGGATTGTTAATTTCATGGATGATGCCGGCACTCATGCGGCCGAGCGCGGAGAGCTTTTCATTGCGGACCATCAGGACTTCGTTCTCCTTGATCTGTTCGAGCGCGTGTTGGAGTTCGGTATTGAGATCGATCATTTCGCGGCGGACGCGGGCCATGGCGATCTGGTTTTCCAAGCGCAAGGCGAGTTCGGCGGTGGAGAATGGCTTGGTGAGGAAATCATTGGCACCGGCTTGGAGGGCACCGAGCTTGGTGGCCTCATCGGCACGGGCCGTTAGAATGATGACGGCGATGCCACGAGTGATGTGGTTTTCACGGATTTTCCGGCAAACTTCGACGCCATCCATCTCGGGCATCATGTGATCGAGAAGAGCCAATTGAGGACGACGCGAGCGCGCTAGCTCAAGAGCTTCGGCCCCGTCGGAGGCTTCGATCACATCCACGTCTTCAAGCTGCATCCGCAGGAAACGGCGGATGTCGGGTTCATCATCGGCGATCAACACCAGCGGACGGGCGCCACTGGGGCGGGCACCGATCATCGGCGCGGCAATCGGGCCGTGGGGTTGAATCGGAGTGACCACGCGGGGGGCCATTTTCCCCGGAATGGACATGGCGGCGCGGCGATGCAGATCGGCGATATGGCCACCATCTTTCAACGGACCCTCATCTTCGACCGGATCGGAAATTCGCAAGGCGGCGGCTTCGGTGGGAAGATCGATGGTGAAAATGGTGCCGTGGCCGAGTTGGCTGTCCACTTTCACCACTCCGTCCATGGCTTCGGTGAGGCTGCGGACCAGGGCGAGACCGATGCCGGCTCCCTGGAACTTGCGGGTGGATGAGGTATCGACCTGCCAGAACCGCTCGAAAATCCGCGGCAAGACTTCGGGCGGAATGCCTACCCCGGTATCTTCCACGGTGAGACGGAGATGGCCGTCGAGCACCACCACCTTGACCTCAATCGTGCCGCTGGAGGGGGTGAATTTGATCGCGTTGATCACGAGGTTGAGCAGGATTTTGTCGAACTTGTCGCGATCAAGCTGGATGGACTCGGAATCGGATTCGCAGTCCCACAGCAGAGCGACGCGATCTTGCTCGGCGAGGTGCCGGAGCGAGCGGAGAAGCCCCTCGATATGGGCGGAAATGAGGGTGGGCTGCCGGTTGATGTCGGCGTGGCCGGTATCGAAACGGACGAGATCGAGCAAATCGTCGATGAGCTTGAGCAGGCGCAAACCGTTTTGCTCCAGCATCAGGGTCATTTCTTGGACGACTGGCTCGGTGCTCTGGCGACCCAGCACCATTCGCAAGCGCTCGGTGATGCCAAGCATGATGGTGAGCGGAGTGCGGAGTTCGTGGCTGATGTTGGCGAAAAACCGGGTTTTCGCCTCGTCCAGTTCGCTGAGTTGGCGATTTTGGGCCTCCACCAATCCTTTGGATTTTTCGACTTCCATCCGCAGGCAGTACTCGCTGAAACGCAGTTTCTCGTAGTAATAACTGCCTGCCAAGACAAACACCGAGGTGACAAACAAAAAGAAGCAATTGCCAAATAAAACTTCGAAATTGGGCGTCACCGGAGACACCCAGACGCTGACGGTGTAACAGAGAAAGGTCGCGAGGATCATCCCCAGCGAGTTCCAAAACGTCCATCTCATCAGCAACGAAAGGCCGACGAGAATGAGATTCAAGCCAGCGTAGTAAACCGAGTTGCCCCCTTGGGTGACCGCGATCATGATGCAGATCGAAATCAGAGGCAGCAGGGCGATTCCCATCGCAGCATATTTTGAACTGCTGGAGTGTCGGGATTTCCCCAAATACCAAAAAACCCCCCCGAGCAGAGCGGTGCAGGAGGCCCGGATCACGAGGAATTCCAACGCCCAGTCGTTGATGATCACCCAGTCCAACGACGAGGCGACGAGCATGAAAACCGCTGCAAACACCGCTGCCCGGCGTGCATTGTCGAAGGCGATTCCGCTTTCATATTCACGGAACGACTTCCGGAGATCCTCAGCCGTCTCTCGCGGGTTGACGCTGGCTTCAGCCATTGGCGAGTTCGATTTCAAGGAACAAATTCACGCCTGTGGAATCCGCTTTGATCGTCGTGCCCTTCAAGTTCAAGCCATCGGGCACCAGCTCGGCCATTTCCGCTTCGTCGCGGTAAATCAAGTTCCACTCCATCACGTATTCCATCCAGGCTTTGCGAGGATTGCTGGCCGCGACGTTGGTCACGATGACGATGCCACCGGGCCGGATCATGGTGCAGAAAAGCTCGACGAGGCGTTTGCAAACCCGCTGCGAGAGATAATCGAACAATCCCGCGCAATAGACGACGTCGTAGTTGGAGAATTCCTCGTCACCACCTTGGGTGGCGGCCCGCAGGAGCTGGTGAACCGAGCGTTGGAAATAGCGGACCTGGGTCTCGCGACCACCGCTCATCCGGGATTCCTGGATCCGCTCGCGGGTGTATTCCAAGGTTTCCGGGTTGAAGTCGAGCAGGTCCACTTCCGCGAGTTCGCTTTCCTCGCACTCCCGCAGGAAACGCTGGACTTCCATTGCCGGACCGCACGCCAGATTGAAAATGCGGGTCTTGCCTTTGCCGACTCGGCGGGCGCACTCGGAGCGCAGCTTTTCCACCAGGAAGTCGATCCGATTGCGGTGGGCGACGACAGGCTCAGTGTTGAGCAGCGCAAAGTTGAGCAGCTTGGCAAACGCCGAAGAACCCTCGTAAGGATTCCGCAGCATCATGTTCACCATTTCATAGTCACCGGCGTAGCCAAGCGGCTTGGTGTAAGTCCGGTAGAGAAATGGCGAACACAGCACGATCGGATGCAATTCCCGGCGCACATACGCCTTATGCACTGCCACTTCCGCTTCGCTGACTTCGAGGGAAACTTCCTCAAACCGTTCCATCGACGGCATCACCTCCTCGACGACCCGGCCCTCGATCCCTGAAAAAATCTCTTTTTCCAGATCATCGCGCCGCCGCGTCACGGTGGTGCGGATTCCGACGTCCACGCCCGTCAGCCAATGCTGCACGCCAGAAAGCATGCTTGCGAGATCGGCAACGACCAGTTTGAAAGGATCCTGCACCTTGTTGGCGGATTTCCACTCGCCCATGAAGTTGCCGAACTGCCCGCACAAGTCGCTGCTGCCGCTCGGAGTCGAGCTGCCGGTGACGCTTGAGAGGAAATCCACCTCCACCCAGCCTTCGTCGAGCATCGCCTCGCAAACCAGCACGATGCCGGTGTTGAGAAGGTTACTCACTACCGCCTTTCCGTGGTACAGCAGCCGCCGCGATGCCATGATCCGGAAATCCGATAAAACCTCGGAGAGCTGGAGAATGCTGTAGGGATTATAAACCTCGAATACCACGGAATACCGCTTAATCCTGAGGAGGTTGGCCGTCAGCTCCGTGCCTTGGCTATTCCGGCAGGTGATGACGCTTTGGGAAGATTCGCTTGTTAAATCCATTATCGAGGGTGAACGACAAAACAGAATGGGCAGCTAGTTTCGGGTTCGGCAAGCACCCAGAAATTTTTTTTCACTTCGCTTGATTATCTGTACTCAACCTAGCGGGTGAATGCCACAAATGCTCAAATTTCGCGCCGCTTGCTGACCGCCTCGGCTAGGCTGGACAACGTTTCCACCGTGTCGTCCCAGCCGATGCACGCATCCGTCACCGACTGGCCGCGGGTCAGCGTGCGCAAGTCCTTGGCCAGCTTTTGGTTCCCCTCGACTAGGTTCGACTCGATCATCACCGAGGTGATCACCTTGGAACCCGCCGCGATCTGGTGGGCGATGTCGCGGGCCACCATCGGTTGATTGCGGTAGTCCTTCATCGAGTTGCCATGCGAGCAATCGACCATCACCGACTCTGCAAGCCCTTGCTCACCAAGCATCTTGGCTGCCGCCTCGATCTCGGCCTTCTCATAATTCGGCCCAGATTTCCCTCCGCGCAGAATCAAGTGGCACGATTCATTTCCCGCTGTAGAAACGATCGCGGAGACGCCCTGTTTGGTCACCGACAGAAAATGATGCGGCCGCGAGGCGGACTGGATCGCATCCAGCGCGATCTGGATCGAGCCGCCCGTGCCATTCTTGAAGCCCACCGGCATCGATAGCCCGGACGCCAACTCCCGATGGATCTGCGACTCCGTGGTCCGTGCGCCGATCGCCCCCCACGCGATCAGATCCGCAATGTACTGCGGGGAAATGGTATCCAGAAATTCCGTCCCAGCCGGCACTCCCATGTTGGCGAGGTCCAGCAGCAACCCGCGTGCAATCCGCAATCCCTGGTTGATATCGAACGAGTCATCCAGATTTGGATCGTTGATCAAACCCTTCCAGCCGACCGTCGTCCTCGGTTTCTCAAAATACACCCGCATGATCACAAAAATGTCCTTCTCAATCCGTTTCGCCTCCTCCTTCAGCTTCGCCCCATACTCAAGCGCGGCGTCGGGATCATGGATCGAGCACGGCCCAATGATCGCTAGCAAGCGGTCGTCCTCGCCCCGCAAAATCGCATCCGCTTGGGATCGGGCACTGGCAACTAGCTCGGAAGCCTGCTCAGTAAGTGGAAGATAATAAGCCAAAACCGCCGGGGAAATCAGCGGGTTCAAGCCAGTAATTCTAAGGTCGTCGGTGCGGTGGCGCGTCACGCCGTCGATGGTTGACGGCGGATGAGCCGCTAGGCAAGGCACAACTTTAAAGAGATTCTTCCATTCTCGATCCCCAGTCGGTTTTTCCCGGTGCCTTCAATGGACTCATCATCTAACGATTTCGCATTTACCTAATTAGGAAGATGGTAACCACTGATTTCACTGATTGAACTGATTTTTAGGAGGTCGGAACGGACTACGAGTTCACCCCCAAAGTGAGTCGAACTGCTGCCATTTCCTTCAGTGAAATCAGTCAAAATCAGCGCAGTCAGTGGTAAGTTTCGTAGTTAAAATCTTTGTCATTTTCCCTTCTAGGATTGAACCCCAATGACTCATCCGAATCACAAATCCCCGCTTGCCCGGGAGGCAGTAAATCTGCAAAGCCAATCCATCCCATGGAACGTGTCGCATCCCTTACCGAATTCTCTCCGAACGTCCGCTTTGGCATTTTACAGGATTTTCCTTGGTTAACCGGGACAGCGCTCCGAGGCG
>JAYVEJ010000721.1:0-3008 GCA_043748885.1 Luteolibacter sp.
GAACCTTCGACAAGGGCGTCTTCATCAAGGAAATCGAGGAGGCGCTGGACTCCGGGGAAATTGACATCGCGGTGCATAGCTTGAAGGATTTGCCGACGGTGTTAGCGGATCGCTATTTTCTAGCAGCGGTGCTGGAGCGGGCGCCGGTCCGCGACGTGCTGGTGATGCGGGAAGCAGGCGGGCTAGCAGCATTGCCGGTGGGCGCGACGGTCGGCACCAGCAGCGTGCGGCGGGCGAAACAAATCGAATGGCTGCGGCCTGACGTGACGGTGATCGATCTGCGCGGCAACGTGCCGACGCGCTTGCGCAAGCTGGCGGAGGACGGAAATTACGACGCCATTTTACTGGCGGAAGCCGGGCTGGTTAGGCTGGGATTCATCCCGCCGGTCGCGGTGGGTGGCGAGGCTGAGCCGGTGTTAGGGATAGCCGGTTTGTTTGTCACGCGACTGGAGGAAAGCCAGTTTTTTCCCGCTGCGGGCCAGGGCGCGATCGGCCTGGAAGTCCGGGCGGGCGATGCGCCGAGCCGGGCCTTCGCTGAATCCATCGGCCACCGTGAGTCGTGGTTGCGGATCACCGCCGAGCGGGAATTTCTGCGGCTGCTAGACGGCGGCTGCCACACGCCGGTGGGCGTTTTCTCGACGATCTCCGCTGGCGAAATCCATCTCCACGCGCGCGTTTTCCCCGACGCTGGCGGCACGCCGAAATCCGGCGAAGCCCGTGGCAGCGATCCCATTTCACTCGCACTCGCACTTTTCAACTCCCTCTCATGAGCACTTCTGGCACTTGTTATCTCGTCGGCGCCGGTCCTGGCGATCTCGGTCTCGTCACCCTCCGCGCAAAGGAATGCATCGAGCTGGCAGACGTCCTTGTTTACGACGCGCTGAGTAGTCCCGAGCTGCTCAACTGGACCAAGGCGGGCTGTGAAAAAATCTATGTCGGCAAGCGCGCCAAGGACCACTCGGTGCCGCAGGATCAGATCAACGGGATCATCGTTGAGAAGACCAAGGCCGGCAAAAATGTGGTCCGGCTCAAGGGCGGCGATCCGATGATTTTCGGTCGTGGCGGCGAGGAAGCAGCCGAGCTCGCAGCGGCGGGCGTGCATTTCGAAATCGTGCCCGGCATCAGCTCGGCCATCGCCGGTCCGGCCTATGCGGGCATCCCGGTGACCCACCGCGATCACAACACCCAGCTCACCATTTTCACCGGCCACGAAGATCCGACCAAGGGCTTCAGCTCGGTGGACTACGCCCAACTTGCTAAAACCCCGGGCACCAAAGTATTTCTGATGGGAGTTGCTAGATTGCGCGAAATCACCGGAGCTTTCATCGAACACGGAGCCGCGGCTAACACCCCGATCGCTCTAACCCGCTGGGCGACCACCGCCGCGCAGAAGACCATCGTCGGCACGCTGGCGACCATCGCCGACATCGCCGAGAGCGAGAATTTCGCGTCACCCGCAGTCGCCGTGATTGGCGAGGTGGTGACGGAGCGGAAGAAAATTAATTGGTTTGAAAAGCGGCCACTGTTCGGCAAGCGCATCGTCGTCACTCGCACTCGCGAGCAGGCCGGCGAACTCAGCAAAGCCCTGCGCGACCTCGGTGCGGATGTCATCGAGCTGCCGACGATCCGCATCGAAGGCCCGCCAGATCGCCACGAATTTGCGGAGTTGGTGACTCACGCCCACGAATACGATTGGCTCGTTTTTACCAGCCCTAACGGCGTGGAACGGTTTTTCGACGCGTTCTTTGCCTCGTTCGCCGATGCCCGCAGCTTGGGAAATCCCCGCATCGCCGCCATCGGTGAAGGCACCGCCAAGAAGATCCGCGAATACCGATTCGCCGTGGATCTCATCCCCGAGCGTTTCGTGGCGGAAGGACTGATCGAGGCTTTCAAAAAGGAAGACATCGAAAATCTAACCATGCTGTGGGTGAAAGCCGCAGAGACCCGCGACATCGTCGGCGAAGGACTCACCGCGCTGGGTGCCATCGTTGACAATTGCGTCGCCTATCAGACGGTCGCGGAAACGGAGGATCTCACCGGTGCCCGCGCCCGCTTGATCGAGGAAGGTGCGGATTTGATCACCTTCACCTCCAGCTCGACGGTGGAGCACTTTTTCGCACTTGGCCTCGATTGGCCGGAAGGTTGCGCGGCAGCCAGCATCGGTCCCGTCACCAGCGACACGCTGCGCAAGGCCGGCGTGAAGCCCACGTTCGAAGCCTCAAAGCACGACATCCCCGGCCTCACCGCCGCCATTGTGAAGTATTTCAAAGGCAAATCCTAACTGATTTCACCGAGTGATTTCGCGCCATTTGCGGTTCGCGCGGATTTCCGACTTGCGGGCCGCCGTGTGCTTTGGTTTTGTCCGCCACGGCTGCAAGACGCCGCTGTAGCTCAGGGGTAGAGCAGCTCATTCGTAATGAGCAGGTCGTCGGTTCGAATCCGACCAGCGGCTCCAGTTGACCGCTCGCTACGACGGGCAGATTTCGCCAACCCATTCAAAAACCCTCGCACGTCGCCAAGATACTCCTTGAGGGTTTCGGCAGACCTGCCGCGACAGGCACCCCGCCAACGAGTGAAACAGTCCGGAGTCATAACCGAAACCCGCTTTCACCCGCATTCCCGCATCAAGACGCCCATCTTCAGCTTGCGGAATCCACAGCGATGAGAACCAACAGCCTCGACCGCAATATCAGCAACCCAATCGCCGATGAGGGAAGCCACAGGCATTGCCAAGGTTTCGACCTGGTGCCGAACAGTTACCTGCCCCTGCCAGCCATCCCCATGGGGGTGGAGAAATCGAATCCGCCGGATCGGTCGGATCTGGCGGATTCGGGCCATCGGCTTGTTTCAATCCGCGCCGCTCTTGCGAGGGGCGACAGCAGGGTCCCTACACTCGGGAAACCACCCTCCATGGAAATCTAACGGCTTGTACGCCTTATCTTGTGGGTAAAGGGTTCACGGATGCCTAGGAATCCCAACAAGACAGACTATTCCACCGGTTTTCCCGC
>JAYVEJ010000722.1:0-3008 GCA_043748885.1 Luteolibacter sp.
GGCGAGGAGGCAGGCCGCAAGGACTATCAACACGCACTGCTCGATGACGAGGTGATGACAGATTGCAAATTGATGATCCGCGAGGATTTATTGCCGCCGATCATCGAACACATCGCCTCGTTGGATAAACTTGAGCATGCTGTGTGACCGGATTTCCCCATGGCCATTCCCCGCAAAAACGCGTCGTCAGCGGAATCGCTGGCGACCATTTCCAGTGTCCTGCTCGGCACCTTCGTGGTGTGCGGGCTTTATTTCGGGCGGGAGTTGCTAGTGCCGCTGGCACTGGCGGCCCTTCTAACATTCATGCTCGCGCCATTGGTGACGCGGCTGCAACGGCGGCTGGGACGAGTGGCCTCGGTGTTGTTAGTGGTGGCGATGATCTTCGCCGCGACCGGGGCGGTGGGCTGGGTGCTGACGCGGCAGGCGGTGGATCTAGCAAACCAATTGCCGAACTACAAAGATAACATTCGGACGAAACTGCGCTCGATCCAAGTCCCGAGCGAGGGACCGTTTTCCAAGTTTTCCAAGACCATGGAGGAATTGAAAAAAGATCTACCCGGCAGCAACAATGAGCAATCCCAGCTCAAGCCGAATGTCCCGAAAGCGAATGAAGAACACAAGGCAACGCAGGTGGAAGTGGTCAACGGCAAGGACCAGCGTTTGGAGTTTGTGCAAGGCGTGCTGGTGCCGGTGCTCGGCCCGTTAGGAACCGCAGCACTGGTCTTGCTGCTGTTGATTTTCATGCTTCTCCAGCGCGAGGACTTGCGCAACCGCCTGATCCGGCTCATCGGCCAAGGCCGCATCAGCGCGACTTCTCAAGCGATGGACGATGCGGCTTCGCGAGTCTCGCGCTACCTCCTGATGCAGCTTGTGGTCAATGTGAGCTACGGCATCCCGGTGGCCATCGGCCTGTATTTCATCGGCGTGCCAAACGCGATTTTGTGGGGCGCACTCTCCACCGTGCTGCGCTTCATCCCCTACCTGGGACCGTGGATCGCGGCGGCATTTCCCATCCTGTTATCGCTCGCGGTGTCGCCAGACTGGATGGCGCCGCTTCTCACGATCGGGCTATTCATCGTGCTCGAACTCTTCAGCAACAACGTGATGGAGCCATGGCTCTACGGCTCCAGCACGGGCGTCACGCCGATGGCCTTGATCGTGGCCGCCCTTGTCTGGACCTGGCTGTGGGGACCGGTGGGGCTGGTCCTCGCCACGCCTCTAACGGTCTGCTTGGTGGTGATGGGGCGGCGCATTCCGAAGTTGGCGTTTCTCAGCATTTTACTCAGTGACGAAGATCCACTGACACCGGCGGAAGACTGTTACCACCGCCTCCACCGGGTGGGCGAGCAGGATGAAATGGAGCTGGTGGATACTTATCTGAAATCCAATCCGCTGAGTGCGTTGTTTGATTCCGTGCTCATCCCCGTGGTCGCGGCGGCGGAAACCGATCACCGGTTAGGTCTGCTAGAAACCGAGCAGCTCGAACACATCGAGCAAGGACTCAACGAAATTTTAGTGGAGTTAGAACTCCAGCAAGACAGCGCGATTGTTCCCGAAGCTGCGCCGGGAGAGGAGACGGCCTTCCGCGTTTGTTGCGTTCCCGCGAAGGCTTACCGCGACCAGTTAGCCGGCGACATGCTCGTCCAGTCACTGCGCCAATCCGGCTACAACGCCCTCAGCACCAGCGCCCAAAAATTATCCGGCGCACAAGTCGCCTGGGTCGGGGAAGCGAACCCGCAAGTCGTCTGCATTTCAGTCGTCGCGCCCACCACCATCATCCACGCGCGCTACCTCTGCGCGAAGCTGCGGCGAAATTTTCCCGAGCTGAAGATCATCGTCGGGTTGTGGGGAAACACCGAAAAAGCGGCGGAAGCCTCGCAAGTTTTGAGCGACTCCGGGGCGGATGAAATCGTCACCACCGTGGCCGAAGTGATCGAGAGGGTGGCCGTCCTCGCACCGCTAACCGTGGCCGCAGCAGCCAGCGAACTAACCCATGAATGAATCCACCCAGCATCCTCTTCGAGGAAATAGCCGCTTCAGAATCCGCCGGGGAAAAGTGGGTTGGATTCTGCTATGGCTCATCGGGATTCCCGCCCCCGTGCTGCTCAGCCTCTTTTTGATCCGGGGTTGCGCGTGATAGCACATCCTGTTTCGGTGCCGTCTCGCAAGCGTCCAGTTCAGTTCCCCAAATTTCCCCATGAATTTCCATGTCACCTGCGAGCTTGGTTACACGCTTCAAAGCAGTGCCACTTTTCTATTCGCCCTGCGCTGCATCGAAACGGGTGGCCAGCACATCCTCAGTGAATCGCTGATCATAGATCCCTTCGTCACCACCGAGGAGTTCACCCTAGTCGGCGGGATGAACCGCTTTTCCCGAGTCAGGATTTCAAATCCCGGCGAGTTAAAAATTTCCTATCAGGCAGACGTCTCCACTAACATCCGGATCGTCTCCGTCGATTCCTTGTGCCCCGACGGTCCCGGCAATCTCAGCCCCGAGGCGATTCCGTTTCTATTCCCCAGCCGCTATTGCCAGTCCGACCGGCTCCGGCAACAGGCGATTGATCTCTTCGGGCATTTAACCACTCCGCACGCAATCACCTCGGGCATCAGCGATTGGATCTACAAACAGGTCAACTATGTGAGCGGCAGTTCGGGTGAAACGTCATCTGCGGTCGATACGTTAGAGCAACGCCAAGGCGTCTGCCGCGACTTCGCCCATCTCGCCATCGCGCTCTGCCGGGCGATGAACGTGCCAGCGCGCTACGCCGCTTGTTATGCCTATCAGCTCAACCCGCCGGATTTCCATGCCTGCTTCGAGGTATCTATAAATGGTTGGTGGTATATCTTCGACGCCACCCGGCTGGCACCGCTCAACGGCTTGGTGCGGATCGCCACCGGGCGCGACGCAGCAGATGCCGCCGTCTGCACGATCTTTGGCAATCCAGAATTAACCCGCAGCGTCGTCTCCTGCGAGTGCTCAGACACTAACTTCATTCCCATCACCCGCG
>JAYVEJ010000723.1:0-2998 GCA_043748885.1 Luteolibacter sp.
AGAAAAACATTCGGGGCGATTAACAATGTTTTGCCAAAGCCATCTGATGCTTCATCATTCGGCCATGAAACCGGTCCTTTGGATACCCGCAACCTGCGCCCTCGCCCTCGCCCTCACAAGCTGCGGAAACACTGGCGGCAGCGACGGTGGCAGCTCGCAGGCAAGTGCCGGACCCTTCGACGGACATGGCAATTATGTCGAGGAATGGGCGGACAATCCCTCGAAATGGCGGAAAGGCGGCGGTTCTCCATCGCCTCACGAAATGAGATCGGATCGCCTGCCGGAAATCGCCAAAAACGACCAGCCGCCGCAGGACTCGAACCCGCTTCCACCGGCAATTGTTTCCAAGCCCGTGCCGGTGATTTCCCAAACCCAAGTGACCAAGTCGAAGCCCGCCCCAGTGAAATCCGCAGAGGTTGTCAGGGTGAGACATTCCGCCGATAAATCCGAGCCGGAAGTGGTCAAGGCCAAGCCCAAGGCGAAAGTAAAACCGAAAGCGGAAGTGGTCAAAACCAAGACCAAACCCAAGCCGAAATCGACGCGTTATGTCGTGAAACAAGGCGATTCACTGTCCGCCATCGCGAGCCGCACCGGCGCATCGGTCTCGGCGATCAAAAGCGAGAACGGCATTTCAGGCACCCTCATCCGCCCCGGCCAGTCGCTGGTCATTCCGAAGCGCTAACCGCCCAGGCGGCGCTCAAGTCACGTCAACCCCGTCATCCGCCAAGTGGCCGTGGTTGGGATCGAAGATTTTCCGGGCTCTTTGGAAACGCTCGGGCGAAGTCTGATAGAATAAGTTGAACTGGCGGCGGAACACATGCACCGACGTAAATCCCAAATCCCGCGCCACCTCCGCCGGGGACTTGCCGCCTTCCAGTTTCCGCCTCGCCACCACCATCCGCTCTAGCTTCATCCAGTGCTTCGGCGGCAGTCCGATGTCCCGCACGAACAATGTGTGCAAATAGCGGCTGCTGCAGCCAAGAGCCGCGCACACGTCCGCCACGCGATATCCCTTGCGAAACGCAAGCCGCTCCAGGCAGTGGTTCACCCCCGAAAAGGATTCGACAACGCGCCACGTTTGATTTGACCGGATAATCCTCAAAAAAATAATAAATCTGTAACAGGGAAGGATTCAAATTTCATGGCGTAAATCCAGTTTGGTCAATGTACCTTTTCGGCACTCTTCAGCGGGTTTCTGCCGAAAATTTCATGGCTCCCTGCCCCTTCGAAATCGAGTTTTCCGCCACAACCGCGCTATCGGCATCGCCATTTCGGGAAAATTCCTAGAAGATCGCCGAGTGCTAACCACGCAAGCCATCGTCATCCGCCTGACCCGTCTGACGGAAACCAGCCTGATCGTCCACTGGTTCACCGAAGACCACGGTTTGATCAAAACCGTGGCCAAGGGTGCCCGCCGTCCGAAGAGTCCCTTTGCCGGCCAGCTCGACTTATTTTTCGGCGGGGAAATCACCATTAGCCAGGCGCACCGCGGCGATCTCCACTCCCTGCGCGAGGTCGCCATCCGCCAGTGGCGCGAGGGATTGCGCCGGAACTACACCTCCACCTTGCTCGCCGCCTACTGCTGCCAGTTGCTAGAAGCCGCCGTCGAGCCAGAACACCCCGATCCCGGCCTTCACGATTTACTCAAACGGGCGCTCGACCACCTCGACGCCGCGCCCGCCAGCTTGCGCGCACTCCGCCATTACGAAACCGAACTGGCCCGGCTCCTCGGCGTCGCCCACCACCCATCCCCGGCGGACCTCTCCTTGCGCGACGCGCTCGGCAGCTTGCCCGCCTCTCGCAGCGAATTGATCGAAAGACTTTCACCGGCGAACGATTTCCGCTCGTCAGTGGACGGAATTCGCGAATACTGACGCCAATCCCGACACTTATGGACTCTCCGACCGCTACCTTCATTGGCATTCTTCAAGACCGCGTGGAATCCCTGCGCGCTGCTGGAAACCTCGACGAGGCACTGCACGCCGCCACCGCAGCCGTCGAAAAATCCCAACAAACCCTCGGCCCCAACCTCGATAGCATCGACGCTTTCGTCTCCGCCCTCGAACTCCGCGGGGATGTCCACCGCGAGTTGGGCAACTTCGAACAAGCCCGCGAAGACTACCGCCAAGCCCTCGATCAATTGCAGGAACGCCCTGATCGGTTCGACCAAGTCGGCCGCCTCCACGCCGGCCAAGGCGCCGCCTACGACGGACTCGACGAGGAGGAAAAAGCCGTCAGTCACTGGCAGCGGGCGATCGAATTTTTTGAGAAAAACGAACCTCCGCTGCTGCTAGACATCGCGGCGATGGCCAACAACCTCGGCTTCCTCGCCAAGGCAAACGGCGATCTCGAAGCGGCAGAAACCCATTTCCTGCGAGCGCTGGAAATCCTCCATTCCCAACTCGGCCAAGACCACGAGCAAACCGCCACAGTCTCCAGCAACCTCGGCGCACTCTATCAGGCATCCGGCTTCCACGAGCAATCGCGCGAAATGCACATGATCGCCCTGGAAACCCGCCGCAACCTGCTCGGCGAGGAACACCCAGACACCGCCCAATCCCACAACAATCTCGCGCTCGCCCTGCTCCACACCGGCGACCGCTCGTGGGCACGCCGCCATTTCGAAAAATCCTTGGCCGGCTACGAAGCACTCGGCGTGGAATACCTCCCCGATCTCGAAGCCGTCGCCTCCAACTACTGCGATTTTCTCCGCGAAGAAGGCGAAGCGAACCTCGCCGAAGTCATCGCCGGCCGCGTCCGCGAAGTCACCGGGCAGCCGGTGGTGTGAGGCGGCGTTTGCTAGACGGATTCTGACCCTGGTGGGTGAATGCCGGTGCCCGCAGACAGATTTTTCGGGAAAATTAATGAACTTGCCGGACAGTCCGGCGACGCTAGGTTCCCGCAGCCTTTTCCCTATCCATGTCCTCCATTTCCTCCGTCTTTCAGGTGATCTTGCTGATCATCGCCGTCGTGATGAGTTTCAACGTCATCATTTTCG
>JAYVEJ010000724.1:0-2994 GCA_043748885.1 Luteolibacter sp.
CTTCAATGCCGAGGGCGACACCTTTTACCTAGACAACCAAGGCGTCTGGAACGGCTCATCCTCGCTCAAATGGCTCAAGCCCGGCTCGTTCCAAGGCAACCCCGCCGGCAACAAATTCGCCGCCCTCGCCCACCTCCCCGCCCCGCCCGATGTCGCCGACAAGTCCCGCATCCTCGTCGAGCGCACCAAGCACCCCGAGTTCATCCCGCCCGCCGTCATTTTCCCCCATGCCAAGGTCGGTCATTCCCCCACCGGCATCGCCTGCGACCTCAGCGGCGGCAAATTCGGCCCATGGGAAAAACAACTCTACGTCGGCGAGCAAACCGACTCAGAAATCCAGCGCGTCTGCTTGGAAAAAGTCAACGGACTCTATCAGGGAGCCGTCTTTAAATTCCTCGATGGCTTCGAGGCCGGCATCATCCCCGTCCGCTACGATCAACAAGCCGGCCTCCTCTTCGCCGGCGGCTCCAACCGCGGCTGGGCCTCGCGCGGCAGCAAGCCATTTACCTTCGAGCGCGTGAAATGGACCGGCAAGACCCCCTTTGAAATCCAAACCATGACCGCGAACAAAGACGGCTTCACCCTCAACTTCACCGCCCCCGTCGATCCCGCCACCGCCGCCAATCCCGCCAGCTATGCGATGGACGCCTTCACCTACATCTATCAAGCCGACTACGGCAGCCCAGAAGTCGATCAGGCCACCCCGCAAATCACCGCCGCCACCGTCTCCTCCGACAAAAAATCCGTGCGGCTCAAAATCGACGGCCTCGTCCGCGGCCATGTCCACCACCTCGCCGCCAAAGGCGTGCAATCCGCCACCGCCCAACCCCTTTGGCACCCAGACGCCTATTACACCCTCAACGAAATCCCCAAGTGATTTCGCCTCTGCCGCGTCCCGCCGCAGGCCGTGCTAGAAGCGTCTCGCCCAATGCGGACCGTTTAAGAGTTTTTAACCACAGATGAACCCAGATACACGCAGATGAACAACACAGATAAAGACTGCGTTTTTATCCTATTCATCTGCGTTCATCCTGTCCATCTGCGGTTGAATTTTCTTATTCTTGAGACCTAAACTAACAGCGTTGGACGTCTCGCCTCGCTCTTCGTCTTTCAATTAAAAAATTCCTCAACGCTCTTCTCGATCAGACCATTTCCCGGCATTTGGCCCGTTCCGTGTGCTTCGGTAAAATCCAACAAGGCCCCCAAGATCCCCGGCACAGGCATCCGTTTCACCACGCTCAAGAACGATTCCTTAGGCCCAATTTTCCAAGCCTTTCACCGCTCGTAAGCCGCATCATCCAAGGTAATCGTCTTCATGTCTCCTGCTTAAACCACGGCTGGCTTTTGGGTATTTATGTGAACATTCATCTCAGGAAAAACCGACGTGAGCCGCGGTAACTCTCACCTCTCCGTTTCCGCAGACTCATGTGATCTCCCAAAGTTTCGGATGGCAAAAGCGGTCGTAACAGATTGTCATATACAACCTGAGCTTCTGCGGTTCTCGAGATAAATGCAGCCCCTCCAGAACCCCGCACTTCAGGTGAATTGCTTTGACGATCAGAGCCTCGGCTGCTCCGCTCTCCCAGCAACCAGCCAGCAGCCTATCAGATGAAACTGATAGGCTCACCTGGCTAACGAACACTGTTCGCTAGTATCAAATGCACATCATTCTGATAGGATTTCTCGGAATCGCGCTGGTTGGGGCACTCGCATCCACCGTGATGTCTTCTAAGCCTTCACAAGGTGCCATTGCGCTGTCCGTATCGCTCGGCGCGATATTATTAATTGCGTACACGGTCGTCGTGCTTCTGCGGAAAGAGTCGGAGGTGTGGAACTATGGTCGAAACATTAGACCTACGAGCACGCTCTTAGCTATCTTGGGCGAGGATATCCGGGCTGGCCGATATAACGAAGCCAGAACGCATCTTGATTTGATCAGAGAGCGATGGGAGAAAGTGAAAGCCCGACCAGATGGCTATTCTGCATCAGACATTTTAGGTGAGATGCGAAGTTCACACCCAAGAGAGCACCCCGGCTCAAAGCCAAGCGAACAAGCCGCACCATCCGATGGCGATAAGCCCTAAAATTGAATCCGGACTTCCATCCCGCCGCAGATGCACTCAAACGTTGAGACGGCATAAATAAATTCATCGGAAGGGTTAGTCGGAACGGTCCCGGTAAACGAGCACAAGTTCCACCCCGATGGGACAAACCTTTAATTCCACTCTCATTCACCCCTCATTCTCTACAAGATTCGCTCGATTCGCGAGATTCGCGGTGGCTTAAATCTTTAACTTCTCTGCCGCCAGCCATCCGCAGCTTGGATCGTCTCCGCAGGTCTTGGAAAAATTAGGAGTTAGGCACCGCGAATATGGCGAATCTGTTGAAGAGTCGACAAGTTTATGGTTAGGTTTTCTTACCCGCGCTGTGCCAGTACCTAGGAGATGTCTGGAATAACGATGTAGCGAGGATGAGACCTCGTTCGACGGGTTGAGCGTGTAGAAATGCAGTCCGACCCCTGCGTGATCGTGCCGGTCGGCGCACTGCGCCGTTGCGTAGTGAACCCCGATTTGCCGGATTGATTCTGGGGCCGAATCCGCAGGTTGCAAGGTCTCGATCAGAATTGTCGGGAAAAGTGCGCCGCCCACCAGCTCCGCCATGCGCTTCATCATCCCAAGACGAGTCACTGACAAGACGCCCTTTCAAATCCAAACCATGCCCCCAACTAAGAGGGTTCCACCCTCAACCAGATTCCGAAGTGATCTCGCCTCAAGCCTTTTTCAAAAATGCAAGCTCGTGAAACGGCGGTGGCGTAAGTAGGGAATCTGAGATGCACATTCCCACATTGATTTCCCGCAAGCGCGAGGGCGAGGAGTTGTCGAGCCGCGAGATCGCGAAGCTGATAGAGGGCTACACCTCAGGCGAGGTGCCGGACTATCAGATGGCGGCGTTCGCGATGGCCGTATTCTTCAAAGGCATGACACCCGCCGAGAT
>JAYVEJ010000725.1:0-2993 GCA_043748885.1 Luteolibacter sp.
GCGGCATCGGTGGCGAAGTAAGTTTCCAAGGCGGCATTGTTTAAGCTGCGGACTCGACCGAATAGATCGAGTTCATAGGAAACCAAGCCGACGGAAACACTGTAGTTACCAGACTCGATGGCGCCGCCGCTGGCACCCGGAGCGCCGAGACCACGCTGGCGTTGGCCGGAGCCGGTGATGCCGATCGGAGGGAAAAGCTCGCTACGGGAGATCCCATACTGAGCGCGAGATTGCTCGACGTTTAATGCGGCGATGCGGAGGTCGCGGTTGTTAGCCAACGAGACTTCGACGAGTTTCCGCAAGCGCGGATCGGTGAAAAACTTTTGCCAAGCGATGTCGGCGGAGACCTCGCCGCCGGTCTTGCCGGGGAAGCGGGCGGCGACTGGCGAGGCGATGGGATCGAGCGGCGGGATCAGGTTGCACGAACCTGATAGAAACGCCGTGACGAGGGTGGCAATGGATGACTTACGCATGATCGATTTGTCCTTCTTCAATAGCAGCCGCAGGCATGACTGGGGATTTTTTACCGGTGAAACGGGCGACCGTTTGACTGACCACCACGAAGAACACCGGGACGAGGAAGATCGCGAGGATGGTGCCTGAGATCATCCCACCGGTGACGCCGGTGCCGATCGCGTTTTGGCTGGCGGACCCCGCGCCGCTGCTGAGGACTAGCGGCAGGACGCCGAGGATGAAGGCCATGGAAGTCATGAGGATGGGCCGCAAGCGGAGTTTCACGGCCTCGAGGATGGACTCAATTAGACCCTTGCCCTCCTTCATGAGATCGAGTGCGAACTCAATGATCAGGATCGCATTCTTGGTGGAAAGTCCGACGGTGGTCAGAAGGCCAACTTTGAAATAGACATCATTTGGTAAGTCCCGGAATGATACCGCAGCGAGTGCGCCGAGAATTCCTAACGGCACCACCAGAATGACGGCGACTGGGATGGACCAACTTTCATAAAGCGCGGCGAGGCATAGGAAAACGATGAGTAGAGAGATGCCATAAAGCATCGGTGCTTGGTTGCCCGAGATGCGTTCTTCTAGCGACTGGCCGCTCCACGAATAGCCGATACCCTTGGGGAGTTGCGCGGCCATTTTTTCCATTTCCACCATCGCCTCGCCCGAGCTGAGGCCGGGCGCGGCAGCTCCCACAATGTTCACGGCGGGGATGCCATTGTAGCGCTGGAGCTGCGGTGAGCCGAAAGTCCAGTGGATGTTAGTGAAGGCGGACAATGGCACCATGCTGCCGGATTTATTCCGGAGATAGACCTTGCCGAGGTCTTCGGGTGTCATCCGGAAAGGCGCGTCTAACTGGACAATCACCCGCTGGACGCGCGGCCCATTGACGAAGTTGTTTACATAACTCGAACCAAACGCAGTCTGCATGGTCGTGTTGATATCCGCGAGCGAAACGCCGAGGGCGCTGGCTTTATCTTGGTCCAGCTCGATCTTCATTTGCGCCGCATCGGCCAGTCCTTGGGGGCGGACTTGCAAGAGCACTGGGTTCTTCGCAGCCATGCCTAACAATTGGCCGCTGGCCGCCATCAAGGTGTCATGACCGACTCCGCCAACGTCTTGCAACCAGAAGTCGAAACCGGACGAGGTCCCCAGCTCAGGAATGGCCGGTGGGTTCACTGAGAATACCATAGCATCCTTGATCCCACCGAGTCCTCGCAGGGCGCGAGTGATCACGGCTTGCACCTTGTGGTCCTTGCCGGAGCGTTCTTCCCATGGCTTCAAGCGGATGAAGGCGAGGGCCGAGTTTTGCGCCCGGCCCGCGAAGCTGAAGCCGGCGACGGTGAAGTAGTGCTCGATTTCCGGTTGCTTAGAAAAGTATTCCTCCACCTTCCGCAGCGCCTCGCCGGTGCGGGCATCCGTCGCACCCACGGGCAGCGTGATGAGTGTTAGGAAATAACCTTGGTCTTCTTCAGGCAAGAAGGCGGAGGGCATTCTTTTATATAACACCACCACTAGAAACATAATGCCGATGAGCGTGATGATGCCGATGAATGTGCGCTTCACCAACACACCGACCCAGCTCTGATAGCGGTGAGTCAAGGCGTCGAACGAGCGGTTGAACCAACCAAAGAAACCACCCTTAGCGTGGTGGTGGCCGGCATCCACTTGTTTTAGTAATGTGCCGCAGAGTGCGGGCGTTAGAGATAGTGCAAGAAACACCGAGAACAACATGCACGAGACCATCGACATCGTGAACTGCCGATAGATCGTCCCCACGGAGCCGCCGAAGAATGCCATCGGGATAAACACGGCAGTGAGAACCACCGTGATGCCGATGAGGGCGCTGGTGATTTGGCCCATCGCTTTGCGCGTCGCATCCTTCGCGGGCAAGCCCTCCTCACTCATGATCCGCTCCACGTTTTCGACGACCACGATCGCGTCGTCCACCAAGATGCCAATAGCGAGTACCATCCCGAACATGGTAAGTACATTGATGGAAAACCCGAACGCCGCGAGGATGCCGCAAGTGCCTAACAAGGCGACCGGCACCACCAACGTGGGGATTAAGGTGGCGCGGATGTTTTGCAGGAAGAGATACATCACGAGGAACACCAAGATGATCGCCTCGACCAGTGTCTTGAGCACTTCATCCACGGAAATTTTCACGAACAGCGAGGTGTCTAGCGGATAGATAACTTTCACGCCCGGTGGGAAAAATTCTTTGAGTCGTGCCACTTCCTGGCGCACCGCCTCGGCCGTGTTGAGTGCGTTCGCAGTGGGTGAAAGCTTGATGGCGGCAGCGGTCGCGGGCTTGCCGTCGATGCGGGCCTTGATGGAATAATCTTGGCCACCCAGCTCGACCCGGGCGACATCGCGCAGATAGACGCGCGAGCCGTCGGGATTGACGCGGAGAACGATGTCTTGGAATTCCTTTACCTCGCGCAGAGTCGCGCGGCCTTGCAAAATCACATTGAGTTGTTGCCCATCCACGGCGGGAAGTTGACCTAACTGGCCGACCGGCACTTGGGTGT
>JAYVEJ010000726.1:0-2988 GCA_043748885.1 Luteolibacter sp.
ACTGGCTGCGATCTCGATCCAACGAGCTGATTTCCACGGTGAGTGGAATTACATGATCAGCCCTAGAGTTTGATCATTTATTTTGCGGCGAACCCTTACTGGAAAAAAGTGGAAGGTTTTCTCGGCAAGGACGGCACCTATCAGGTCAGTGTCGAGCCCGACGACACGATCTTCGAGGGCAACATCGCCATCGCCAAAGGCCGCGCCCGTGAGCACGTCGTCCGCAGCGGCAAGGCGCTAGACTTCACTTCCCAATGGACCGCCATCGCCCGCAAGGAAGGCGCGGACTGGAAACTCGTCCGCCTCCAAGCCTCCATCGATCCCGTTAGAAACCCGCTCATCACCGCGCTCCAAGGCTACCAGCAATGGCTCATCGGACTGGCCGCGCTGGTCGGCGGACTTGTCGGTGGGCGGTTGTTGCCGAGGCGGAAGTCGGTGTGAATTGTTTGCCGAAAGAAATTGCCGGGATGCGAAGCCCCAAGGAGCGGCCGAGAGGTCTCATTGCGAGCGCGCCGGAGCTTTCGGCGCTGGGCTGATGTCTGGGGCCAATTGATGATTCACCTCGGCGGTCGAGGAAACAGCTAACTGTCTGCGGATAGAGTGATACTTCCCGCTTTCGAAACTTCCGAGTTCTTGCACGGTGCCGTCCGTCCAACGGATGCGTGCTTGAACCACATCTCCATTTCCACCGAGGCCGATGACCACCCGGCGGTCGCCTTGGGCGGAGAAATCGGTGACGTTGAGGACATCGCCGCGCCAATGCTCGCCGTTTCGAGATATATCTAACACGCTGCCGACCGCGTCTGTGTTGACGGACTTTCCATCATCGGCAATCTCGAAGCCGCTCCAAGCTGCGGGCTTGTGACGGTGGTTCTCGTAAAAGAGGACTGGATCAAGCTGCCGGGTTAGCACGAGGTCGGCATCGCCGTCGTTGTCGAAGTCCGCGAGTGCGACGCCGCGGGCGTTGCCGAGGCGCGACAGCCCGGTGATTTCCGCGGCTTCATGGAAGGTGCCGCTGCGGTTGAGCGGCACCCGGTTCGCCTGCGCGCCTCAGATTGAAGAGCCGCGAGTGCCGCCCCAGCGGTCGGCGTAGGCATGGACTTCCGGCCCGCTGCGGGCGATCTGGCCATTCACATACAATAGTCGCGAGGCTCGGGAAATTTGCGGTCCATGTGGTCATCGACCATGCCATTCGCCTGCACCAGATCGGGCCAGCCATCGAGATCCGCCACCCCAGCCCCCAGCCGAAGCGGAATGGATTGAGCGCACCACGCCGGGCGGCTTCGTTGGTGAAGGTCACGCCAGTTTTGGTGCGCTGCGTCATCCATAATAGACTGCCTTGCGCTTGGAGGGGGGCGTGGACGTTAGAGATATAGATATCAGGAGTGCCGTTGCGGTCGAAGTCGGCGATGCTGACATTCATTCCCTTATAAGTGTCCCGGCCGATGGAGCCGAAATAATTCCCTTCGAGCCTTTTGAAGCCGTGGCCTTTATCATTCAAACACAAATCATCCGGCCAAAGAACGAGCCGACCAACCCACTGCGGCCGATTTTCGGGATGAATACCACCGGCGCCAGACCGGCAAGAAACAACGCGACCGACCAAGTGCCGCCCCATTGATAGGCGGGTGCCGGCGAAATCATGCCGCCGCCGACTACCAGGCTGGAGATCAATCCAAACAACGCGGGATTGTAAACATGGCGACCGTTGACGGTGAAAAGATGTTTCGAGCCGATGGCTAACAGCGGCGGTAGGACTGGCAACCAAGGGTGCGAGCCGAAGTCTAGCAACAAGCTGAGGCCGCAGCCGGTGATCAGCCCACTCCAGGGAAATCCGCCGCGTTCGCGAAACAGGCGGTTCGCCAAATTGTCAGCCGCGACCGCCCTGCCCACCACCAGCGCGATCTGCCACGGCGACCGGCCAAAGCCGAAGAACGCGAGTCCGCAAATCACATACGAGGCTAACAGCAACGCAAACCACGGACGGGGGTCGGCTTTGAGCGGGGAGATGTGAATCATCGCGGGCAGGCTAAGCGGGTCAAGCCCACTCGACCAACCGTATTTCGGGCGATGGCATCGAGTCTAACGATCCAACCACGACTCAATTTTCGCCAGGATTTCGCCGCTGGTTGCGGGCGCGGTCGGTTTGTATCAACGAGGCGATGAGCCGGGTGTTAGGCCGGTTGCCCTCGGAGTCGATAAAGAAGGCGGTCTCTAACGGCACTAGGTATTCGACCGCAGAATTGATTCCCACGAGGCGACCGTAGGCGTCCACCACCGGGCCGCCGCTGTCGCCGGGTTGGAGTGGGATGTCGATCTTGAAGCTGCGGGTGCGAGTGAACGCGCCCTCGGGGGCCAGCGCGGTGCCGAGCTTGCCATCGCTGGTTTTTAGACCGGTGGAAATCCCGCCGTGGATCACGCCATTTCCTGCGGCGAGCCAGCGATCCGGCGGGGTCCATTGGTAATAATACGGAGTTTTCACCGGGATGTGGAGCAGCGCGAGATCGCCGCTGGTGGTGCGCCAAACGACTCGGGCTTCGGTGGGAACCAAGCGCCCGCCTTGGCCGCAAATGAGGAAAACGTGGCGCCCTGCCATGCGTGAGAGCACATGATCGGCAGTTAGAAAATAGCCGTCCGGGGCGATCGGTGCCGCCGAGCCGCCATCGGCATCGCCGGGAGAATGTGAGGTCACGAAGTTCCGATTGACCCAGTTGTTCAGGTCGCTGCGATCCGTCACCACCACCGCGCTCACCCGTTCCGCGACGATCTGGCGAGTCATCCGCCCGGGTGCCACTTGGTCGGGCGGGGGAGAAACCGAACACGCTTGAGTCAGCCATCCCGCTAACAGCAATCCCGACCAGCGAACAAATTTTTCCATTCGCACGGACCAAAGCACAGCCGCCCGCGTTCGTCACATCTGATTTTGTGTTTCCCCCAACAATCGCAGGATCGCGCGGCGGAAGGGCGAGGGCATCGCCAGTGCCAGCA
>JAYVEJ010000727.1:0-2970 GCA_043748885.1 Luteolibacter sp.
GAGGATATTGCAAAAGGCGGCATCGTCCGCGATCCGGCCCTGCACCAGCAAGCCATCGAGAAAATCCGCCATTTCGTCACCACTGAGCACCCTTGCGAATGGCGCGGCATCGTCCCCTCCCCGATCACCGGGATGGATGGAAACCAGGAATTTCTCGCCTGGATCGGCCTGCCTTAACTCAGATTTTTAGAAATCTCTACTTCAATTTCATGCCCCCTGCCAAACGTTCAAAAAAATCTGAAAATTAGCTTCCATACCCGTAATTTCTGGTTAAACAGATAACCAACGGTAGGCGACAGCACACGAAAGTGAACTGAAAACCTTACCGACATATCCTGTCCCGCGCAACTTTGCACCAGGCCACATCGAACTCCGGGGGGAAGACGATGCCACGCCCGCAAAGCCAACCGGGACTTTTGGGGGGAAAATGTGTAAACGGGCGCGGATCAGAAACGGTCCGCGCCCGCTTTTTTTGGAGGATGGCGAAATTCACTGCGCGTGAACTGAATCCGCCGTCTCACGAATTGAGCACTGTCGGAGCCTACAACTTTGGCCGAGGAATCTTTCCGCTCAGTCTAGCGGCTCATTTTACAATCGAAAAAACCAACCTACCCATGCCATGGCCAACAGGTGCGTACGATGCGAAGACGCCGTTGGTGAAGGAGACGATCCGCGCGGTGCGGGATGTGCTGATGGGCGTGAACCGAGATCACCCGGATGCGCTGGGTGATTTCGGCTTCAAGGGGTCCGATGCCCGCTCGAGAAATGGCGGGCTACGCCACCTGTCGCTTGATTTGTCGGCATCTCGCCGGTGCTGCTGCATTTCCAAAACAGTGTAGGTCGCCAGATCACAGTCGCGGCGGAAAAGTCGTTCAACGTCAAGCGCGACGAGGATTTGGAAGAATCGCTCGGACGCGGGTTGGAAGAATTAACCTGATAGGCGGGGTATTCATCCACCTCTGACTGAATTTCCCTTCGGAGCAGTCTTTGATGCCGTTGGCGGCTTCCCGTAATTTGGTTCCAACTTCGGCCATGGCTGTTTGTTGACTGGAATGAAGGGCACTGTGTCTTTGGTTGATATTTTGATGTGCTTGTTCCAGTGCATTTACGGTTTTTTCAAATTCATCCAGGTATATTTTATGAAGAAGCGGAATGAGTTGAGGGCTGCGACCTCTCCGCTTTGACGGAGAGGTTCGCCGAACGGGTTCTATTCGTAAATGGCGGTGGATTGACCGGGGTTGGTGTTGACTAGCAGAGTGACGTTGCCGTTGAGGTCCATCGCGTTGGCGAAGGTTTCTCCGCTAATGTGGAGTTTGGTGAAGAGAAGTCCTCCGACTGCGCCCGCGCCGGATAGGTTGCCGCTAAGGTCGGTGCCCCTCAATATCGAAGGCACGGGGAATGGTGCGCTCGTCGATTTGATTCAGTAGCGGTTTTTCAGCTATGGCGATTGCATGTTGTTGGTCTGACATGAAAACTCGGTGCGCGATGAAACTCATTTCCTGGAACGTGAACGGCATCCGCGCCACGCTTGGCAAAGGCTTCGGCGATTTTGTAACTGCGGAAAAACCGGACATCCTGTGCCTTCAGGAAACCAAGGCTCGG
Source organism: Luteolibacter sp. (assembly GCA_043748885.1). GTDB lineage: Bacteria > Verrucomicrobiota > Verrucomicrobiia > Verrucomicrobiales > Akkermansiaceae > Luteolibacter. The sequence goes on from JAYVEJ010000727.1 coordinate 1,603, forward strand.
CCCGAGCAAGTGACGCTGCCACCCGAGTTAGAGGGCTTCCATGGCTACTGGGATTCCGCGCAAAAACCCGGTTACTCCGGCGTCGCAGTGTTCACCCGCGAGCAACCTCTCGATGTCCGAGTGGGTCTCGGCATGGACGAACACGACAAGGAAGGCCGCGTCCTAACACTTGAATATCCCGGTTTTTTCCTGGTGAATGTTTACACGCCCAATTCGCAAGACGGACTGCGGCGCTTGCCTTATCGCCTAACATGGGATGACGCATTCCGCCGCCACGTCGCCAATCTCGCAAGCACCAAGCCCGTCATTTTTTGCGGCGATCTCAACGTGGCCCATCAGGAAATCGACCTCGCCCGGCCCAAGGAAAACCGCTTCTCCGCTGGCTTCTCCGACGAGGAACGCGCCAGCTTCGGCGAGCTTCTAACTGCGGGTTTCACCGACAGCTTCCGCCATTTCTATCCGGACAAACGCGAAGCCTACTCGTGGTGGTCGTTCCGCGGCGGCGCGAGGCAACGCAACGTCGGCTGGAGGATCGACTACTTCGGAGTTTCCACGCCGTTCATGAGCCGCGTGGCAGACGCGGAAATACTGCCGCACATCACCGGCTCGGATCATTGCCCGGTCGGGATCACGCTGGCTTGAAAATGACGTAGTCCAAGACTTCAGTCCGTTCTTAATTGCGTCTGTTCTCAATTGATCCGGACTAAAGTCCTAGACTACATTCACCCATGCCCTTCACGCCTTACAACGGCGACGAATCCGTTCACCGGCACCGCCTCAATCTCCCCCACTGGCGGCAGTGGAGTCGCACCTATTTCATCACCACTCGCTTGGCGGATTCGGTCCCCAGCCCGGTCATGGAACGATGGAAAGAACAACGCGCGCTCTGGCTCACCCATCACGGCCTGCCACCCGATAGCTGTGCTGACGATCTCGCCGATACAGAGCGAACCGCATTTCACCGAGAATTCACCGCACGGTTTCACAAACTGTTGGACGCAGGTCATGGCGAGTCACTCCTCGCTCGCCCGCAGATCGCTGAAATACTAACAACGCAACTCAAGGCAGGCCACGGCACAAGTTATCAAATCGACGCATGGGTGATCATGCCGAACCACATCCACGCCTTGGTGGAGCCTTTGGAAAAGCACACCTTGGGATCCATTCTCCAACGGTGGAAGGGAGCCAGCGCGCGGATGATCAATCAGGCTCTCGGACGAACCGGCACTCTCTGGCAGGCGGAGACTTTCGATCACATCGTGCGCAGCGAGGCCCAGCTTGATCACTACCGCGCTGATCGGCTCGGGCTTCCCGTGCCATGCCTTCCGCTTCGGCGGCTTCCTCTCGGTGAAATCGGGCAAACGCCGC
>JAYVEJ010000728.1:0-2963 GCA_043748885.1 Luteolibacter sp.
CATCTTGCGTAAGAACAAACCCCGGATTCACTCCGATAGCAATCCTTAAGTTAGCGCTTATGGGACATGTCCCCGCAGTCCAAGCGACCTCACAGCTCGCTGCGGAATTTCAAAACCCGCTCGCCCTCACGGTAGTAACCCAACCGGTCGCGCGCCTGAATTTCCAAAAACGCCGGATCTTCCCGCAGCGCCCGATACTCGATTTGGTGGTATTCCCGATCTGCCACGATGCCGGCCTCGCGTTCCCTCGCGAGCTTGAGCTTCGCTTCAAGCTTCTCTAACTCCCGCCGTTGCGGAAATGCGGTCGCCACCACCACGAAGCCGATGGCCATGCAAAACACCACAAACACGATCCGCCCGGCACCTTGGATCACCCGTGTCCGGGCTTCCAAGCGCGTCAGTTTGACTCCTGCCATGGATCGCTTCGCCATTTTCTGCCCAGAGAAATCTTCTGAAACTCACGGATTGTCAAGCTTCCTGAGGCTTTGCACTCGCGCTCTAACACCTCATGCTAACATCGACTCCAGCTCATCCATGCTCCAGCCCGCCGCATCGCCCGCGCCGTTCTCGTCGATGGCGGACGCCAGCTCGCGCTTCTTTGCCTGCAGTCTAACGACCTTCTCCTCGACCGTGCCACGCGTGAGCAGCCGGTAAACCGTCACCGGTCGGACTTGCCCGATCCGGTGCGCACGATCGGTCGCCTGGGCTTCCGCCGCCGGATTCCACCACGGGTCGAAATGCACCACCGTGTCGGCGGCAGTTAGATTAAGGCCGTAGCCACCGGCTTTGAGGCTGATGAGAAACACCGGCGGCCCGTCCGTTTGTTGGAATTTATCCACCAGTTGCTGGCGGTTGCGGCTTTGGCCATCAAGCCGCAAACTGGTCCAGCCCCGCTCGCCGATTGACTTCTCGATCTCTAGTAACTGGGTCCGAAATTGGCTAAAAATGAGCATCCGGTGATTGCCACTCACCGCCTCTTCGATCAGCTCCAACAACCGCTGAAGCTTGGCCGAACGGCGGGCGACTAACAATTGGTTAAACTTCTCATTTCCCAGCAACGCCAGATCGCAGCACGTCTGTCGGAGCCGCAGCAGCGCGGTGAGCATCTGCATCCGCGCGGCTCCCTTGTTGCCGGAATCGGCAATGGCATCCACCCGCTTGCGGCCTTCTACCAGAAGTTCTTTATAGACCGCTTGCTGGTCGGGACTGAGATCGCAGTATTCGTCGATGAAAAGTTTTGATGGCAACTCTGGGGCCACTTGCTCTTTCGTCCGGCGCAGCAGGAAGGGTGAAATTTTAAGCCGCAGCCGCTCGATCACCGCGCCCGGTTTTTCACCGGCTGCTAGCGGCTGCTCGTAGCGGTCCTTAAATTCCTCGCGCCCGCCCAGCCAACCCGGCTGGATGAAGCGGAAGATCGACCACAAATCCTTCACCCCGTTTTCGATGGGCGTTCCAGTTAGAGCGATCCGGCAGGTCGCCCGCAGTTTTGAAATTGCCTTCGCATGATCGGTGTCGGGGTTGCGCATCAAGCTGGCCTCGTCCACCACCACCGCGCGGTAGTCGCGCTTGAGGTGATAGGCTAGATCCCGCGCCAGCGTGCCGTAGCTCGTTAGAATAACATCGCCGGGTTGGACCTTGGCGCGCTCCGCATCCCGGCTTGCACCATGGAGGATTCTAACCGTCCGCCCCGGCGCAAAGCGGGCGAACTCCGCCCGCCAGTTTCCCAGCAGCGAAGCCGTGGCCACCACCATCACCGTGCCGGAATCGTTGCCGGGATCTTCCAGCACTCGCTCGATCAGCGCGATGGTCTGCACGGTTTTCCCCAAGCCCATGTCATCTGCTAACAGTGCGCCGCCGAAGCGCTGAACGCGGTCGAACATCCAACCTGCGCCGAGCGATTGATAGGGCCGCAACTCCGCCTGCAAGCTGACCGGCGATGCGAAACTGAATGAAATCTCCTTGGTCTGCGCACCGCTGATTTTCTGTTGGATCTCGCGGATCAGCTCTCCCGAGCGGGCAGAAGCCACGTAATGGCCGTTTTCCTGCCGCAGATCGAGATCGGAAAACAGTGGGTCAATGACGTTGGCAATGTCGTCCGAGATCACTAACCGCCGCTCGCCCGCTGCTTGGCCCGAGCCTTTTCCGCCCATCAGCAGCCGCCGGATTTCCGCCGCGGGGATCGAGACTCCGTCGCTTGTTAGAAATGATAGATCGAAACTTAACCAGTCCTCACCTGAGCCAATGATCTCGATTTTCGGTGAAACCACCGCGACTTGTTTCTGCACATGGCCGAAGCGCTCGCCCTCAATGATCGTCCATTCCTTGCGCAACGTCGGCAGCGATTGGGTGAGGAAATCCAGAATCGCGGACTCGCCCTTCATCACCCACCGGCCGCTCGAAAAATTCTCTACCGCGAAACCAGCCCGCCCGAGTCGGCCCGCAGCTTTCTCTTCCCGCGCCAGATCGCGGATCTCGCAGTGATCACTCGTTAGACGAGGCAAACCCACGACTTTCCCCAACCCCGGCGGCACCGGTGGCGCGGCCCCGTAGCGCACGCTCAACTGCGCTTCCAAGTGCTGGAGCGAGCCTTCTAACGTCAGCTCAAACGCCGCCGCAGCTTGCACAAAATGCAGCGTGTTCAGCCACGAGCCTTGCGGGAAATGCAGCCATTCCTGCCACGAGTCGAGCTGCGCAAAAAATTGGGCGGTCGGAAGCTCCACCGCTTTTCCCCGCGCGAGTTCGGTGAGCGGCCCGGCCAATTCCTGCGGCACACTCCCCTCGCCCACCCGCGTCACGGTGGTTTCACCCAGCTGCCAGAACGAGCCACCGATTTCTAACCACGCTCCAGCATCCAAATCCGGGACCAGCCGGATCCGCTCTGGCAGGTGCGCAGCCTCACCTAACTGCAGCCGCTCGCCCGCGCGGATTTCGATCAACAATCGCTCCTTCCCCACCGTCAGCCG
>JAYVEJ010000729.1:0-2961 GCA_043748885.1 Luteolibacter sp.
TGAACCTCGTTCCAATCATTTTTCAGCACCTTGGTCTGCAACTCCGCACGGTCACCAAGCTCCCGCGTCACTTCCGGTTTTCCACCCGGTGGCATGACCACACTTTGGCCGCGATACGCTAGAAACGTCCGTCCGCGTTCCTCGTAATTTTGGCCGCTCCACTGGTCCTTGCCGTCGATGTCGTCCTGATAGCCTTCCATCGCCCATCTTACGCCGGGGACATCGATGCTGCGGTAGTTGATGCCGCTGTTACCCTCGGCGGAAACACGGTATTCAAGCTTCAACTCAAAGTCCGCCAACTCGCCGCCGCGCCAGACGATGAAGGAATTCTGTTTAAGCAAAGTGTCCGGCCGAACCTCGCCGACGAGGATGCCGTTCTCCGCTTTCCAATAGACCGGATCGCCGTCCCAGTCCTTCAAAGTGCCATCGAAAATAGAGACAAATCCCGCGTCATCATCTGGCTTATCTGCTGCCGAAGTGAACCCTGATAGAAGTAATAAAATCCCGCTGAGTGCGCTTACATTTCTCATGGCGGAAAAATACGCCATCCCACCGGACGCGCGAGCTTGTTTTCCAAACTTGTCTCGTATGAAAGTTCCCGCTCGACCATTTTCGTAGCATTTCGCCATGAAATGCTTACTCGCCGTCGCCCTCTTAGCAGCCTTGGCACAAATAGCCCAAGCCGCGCCCCCGCTCCGCGTCTTCATCCGCGGCGGGGTGAAAACCCACGGCCCTAACGCCCACGAGCACGAGCGATTTCTCAACGACTGGACCAAGATCCTAACCGCCCGCGGAGTGAAGGCAGACGGTGCCAAGGACTGGCCTAACGCATTGCAACTCGCCAACACCGACGTGCTCGTGATGTATGCCCAAGACGGCGGCAACGCCACGCCGGAGCAGAAGGAAAACCTCGCCAAGTTCACCCACCGCGGCGGTGGCATCGTAGTCATCCACACCGCCGCTGTTAGCAATGATCCGGCTTGGTGGAAATCCGTCATCGGCGGCGCATGGGTCCAAGGCAAAACCAAGTGGCGCGAAGGGCCGATGGAACTCCATTTCACTCATACTAACAAACCCAGTGAACGCCACCCTATCACGCTCGGTGCTATAGATTTCAAGATGGACGATGAAATCTATTACAACCTCGACATGGTCCCCGACATCCGCGTGCTTGCGGAGAGCGACACCGGCGACGGCACCCCGAAAATCCAACCGCAGATGTGGACTTATGAAAAGGACGATTACCGCGCGTTCGTCATCATTCCAGGACATCTTTACGATACCTTCGAGCGACCTAACTATCGCGCGATCCTGCTGCGTGGCATCTGCTGGGCTGGCAAACGAACCAACCTCGACGAGTTCTGCAAGCCGGAGGAAATCAAAGCGCTGACCAATCAGGGAGACTGATCACCTTATTTTGTAGAGCTTTGAATCCACTCCATCGTCTTCCGAGCTAACAAATCAAAGGCAATTACACACAGTTCCAGATGCTCCTCCCGCGTATCCTCGATCTTATTATGGCTAATGCCGTGCAGGCTTTGCACAAACATCATTACCGTCGGAATGCCTGCCCGTGAGACTTCCGCCGCATCGTGCAAGGGTCCCGATGGCAGCCGGTGCAAGACCCCGCAGGTTTCTACAATCGCCGCGTCGCAAAATTCTATCAGCGTCGCATCGAACGGCACCGGCTCGATCTGCCAGATCCGCTCCCACGCCACGGTCACATTTCCTTCCGCGGCGAATCGTTCGCTTGCCGCCTTCGCCTCCGCCAGCATCCGCGCCAGCGACTCCGCGGCGAGATGGCGCTGGTCGAGCGTGATCCGGCAGTCCTCGACCACGCTCGTCACGATCCCAGGCTGAGTCACGCAGGAGCCGATGGTACACACACCGCCGTGCCGCGCCGCGATTTCATAAATCTCCGGTGCCATCCTCGCCGCTGCTAGAAAAGCATCTTTCCGGCGGTTCATCGGCGTGCTGCCCGAGTGCGCCGCTTGGCCGCGGAAATGGATCGCATGACGCTCCACCCCGCAGGTGCCGAGCACCACCCCTAACGGCAAACCCATATCTAGCAGCACCGGACCTTGCTCAATGTGTAGCTCCAGATAAGCCGCCGCGTTGGCAGCCTCTGCGCCCGCTTCTTTTACATTTTCAAATTGGATTCCATGTTCCGCGATCGCATCAGGCAGCGCGATCCCATCCTTGTCCTTCAAGCCCCGCGCTTCATCCAGATCCAGATTTCCGGAGAACGCCGCCGAGCCGAACAAGCTCTTGCCGAACCGCGCCCCCTCCTCGTCTGCCCAATCCACCAGTCTAACCGTGACCGGCGGCTTGCCGTCGAACTCATTACAAATCCGCCGCATCACTTCCACTCCCGCCATCACATTCAAGCAGCCGTCCAGCCATCCGCCGTTCGGCACCGAGTCGATGTGCCCGCCCATCAGCAAGGCTTTTTCCGAATCCCCCTTTAGGGTGTACCAAGTATTTCCCGCCGCATCGGTATGCGCCTCCACCGGCAGTTCCGCCATTTTGCCCTTCAGCCATTCCCGCGCCTTCACCCAAGTCGGCGTAAATGCCACCCGCTGCGCACCGTCGTCATTTCCTGTTAGCGCCCGCAGTTCTTTCAGCTCCGCCACCGTCCGCTGCGGGTCAAGAAATCCGGTTAGGTCGTTCATGTTTCGAGTCTCGTTATTTGCAGATACCGCGCAAGTTTCGATCACCCTACAATTTCAAAATCGCGGCGGCGATGGCGTCTTCCATTCCGGCCTCGGTGCGGATGAAAATTTCCTGCAATCCTTTGGCAGATTGAGTGACGGCTTTGAGTCCGCCGGAAACTTTGCGTTGGATTTTTAGGCCACCAGTCGGGATTCCCTGACCCAGCGATTTACCCCCATAGGAGCGACCGATGATCACGCCGACCACACCTTCGATGGCCTCGATCTTGCGCATGATCTGATAGCATTC
>JAYVEJ010000730.1:0-2960 GCA_043748885.1 Luteolibacter sp.
GGACGTGTTAGGAATCACAACGCCGGCCAAGCGGTGAGCCATCTGGAATACCAAGCGTATCCGGCGCTGGCGATTTCGACCGGCCAACGCATCCTCGAGCAAGAGGCTGCACGTCACGGGCTGCTGGGTGCAGTGGCTGCGCATCGCACTGGGCCGCTGGCCATCGGCGATGCCGCAGTGTGGGTCGGCGTCGCGGCTGCCCATCGCGGCCCGGCGTTCGATGCGGCGCGCGCGATCATGGAGCGGCTGAAATACGAGCTGCCGATTTGGAAAAAGGAAACTTACGCCAACGGTCTAACCGAGTGGGTCGGCCCCGATAACAAGTCCGCAGAAACCGGCAGCGGCCTTCCCGAGTGGCAGGCCGAGTTGTTGGAGATTTGGATTTCCGAAGGCAACGACTTCCGCGGTCGTCACGAAAAAGGGCGGCTGGACCACGGCATCCGACGCGTGACCGAGGTCGAGTGCGTCGCCGGCATGGGGCTGCGCGGCGACCGCTATTTCGGCTACAAGCCGGACTTCAAAGGGCAGGTGACGTTTTTTGATGCAGACGCCGTGCAAGCGGTGCGCGATCATTTCTCGGTGTCCGCTCTTTCCAGCTCAGTCTTCCGCCGCAACCTGATTGTTAGGGGCACCGACCTCGCTGCGTGGGTGGGCAAACGCTTCCGTTTCCAAGGCATCGACTTCGACGCCACCGAAGAATGCAAACCTTGCTACTGGATGGACGAGGCCGTCGCCCCCGGCGCGGAAGAGTTTCTCAAAGCAAATTTTCGCGGTGGTCTGCGGGCGAGGATTTTGTCAGACGGGGTGCTGCGGATCGGTTAGGGGGAGTGGGCGAATCACTGCACTCTGCGGCCAAACCCGGACTTGCCCGGACTGCCGCTTCTGTAAGACTCCAGCCCACCAACCGAGACAAGTTCCCGACCGCACCTGTGAAATCATGACTCCCGACATCCGCTGGAAACAACGTTTTCACAACTTTGATCGCGCCTTTGTCCTGTTACGTGAAGCGTTAGAAAACGGTCCAGAAGCTCTTTCTCTACTGGAGAAAGAAGGGGTCATCCAGCGGTTCGAGTATTCGCTTGAACTCGCGTGGAAGACCACCAAGGACTACCTCGAAGAAGGCGGACTTGTCATTAGCCCGCTCACCCCGCGGCAAGTTCTTAAGGAGGCATTCACGGCCAAAGTCATCGCTGACGGCCAAGTCTGGATCGACATGCTCGATCACCGCAACCTGCTTTCTCACACCTGCGACTTCACCATTTTTGAGAAAGCCGTGGAGTGCATTGCCGCCCGCTATCTGCCTGCGATGGAAGGCTTGCATGGATTTTTCACCCAGGAATCGCTCAAATGAAAACTCCCGCGCTTGCCCCGCATGAACTTGAAATGATGGCGACTGTCTTCCGCCATCATCCCGAGGTGGCTGCGGTCAAACTCTTCGGCTCGCGAGCAAAAGGCACCCACGCACCCGGCTCCGACGTGGATCTAGCAGTCTGGGGCGGCGTGGATGCCATCCGCGCCGAGGCGATTGCCGCAGAACTCGACGAGCTGCCGCTGTCCTATCGGTTTGAGGTCAAGCCCTTCGAACTGATCCAACTGCCCGCCCTCCGCGAGCACATCGAACGCGTCGGAATTTCGGTTTTCCCGTGAGATTCTCGGCCGCGAGATTTCATGGATCACCGATTGCCCAGAAATCCGCTTGCCCTCCGCCGCTCGGCTCGGCAGGCTGCCGCGCACCAAGGCGGCTTGGCGGAATTGGTAGACGCGCTCGACTCAAAATCGAGTTCTAACGAGTGTGGGTTCGAGTCCCACAGCCGCTACTTTTCACTCACTGCGACGGCTGGTTTTTCCCCGACACACGCAGCATGGCACTACCCACCCCGAGTCCTCGCACCATCGGCATCATCGCTGGCAGCGGCGTTTATCCAGAAGTTTTCATCGCGGCGGCGCGGCGGATGGCACCGGGAGTCCGGTTAGTGATGTGTGGGTTTCCAGCCGAGACGAGGCCGGAAATGGAGGGGCTGGTGGATGCCACCGAGTGGGTCCGGGTGGGCCAACTGAGCAAGCCGATCAAGTTTTTCCGCCGCGAGGGGGCGAACGAGGTGGTGATGATGGGGCAGGTTTCGCCAAAGAATCTCTTCGAATTGCGGACCGATCTTCGCGCTTTGATGATGTTCGCTCGGCTGAAGGAGCGGAATGCGGAAACGATTTTCGGCGCAATCGCCGGTGAACTGGCGAAGGACGGGATCACGCTGCTGCCCGCCACCACGTTTCTCGAAGATCACCTGCCGGGACCGGGGCCGGTGTGCGGGCCGGTATTTAAGAGGCGCCAGCTTGCGGATGCGGAGTTCGGCTTCCGGATCGCCAAGCAAACGAGTGCGTTAGACATCGGCCAAAGCGTGGTGATCCGCCACGGGACGGTCCTCGCGGCGGAGGCATTTGAGGGCACTAACGCTTGCATCAAGCGCGGCGGAGAACTCGGCCGCGGCAAGGAGGTGATGTTAGTCAAAGTTTCCAAGCCGAACCAAGATTTCCGCTTCGACGTGCCGGTGATCGGCCCGCAAACCATCGAAGTCTGCGCCGCTGCGGGGGTGGGCAGCATCGCCATCGAGGCGGGGAAAACCTTGATGTTAGAACAGGAGCGGATCGTGGAACTGTGCGAGAAATATCAGATCGGGATTCACGCGATTAGGGAGGGTTGACCCTCGGTCAACCCTTTGGAGTTTGGCCCCGGTGGATTATGTTAGATATGTCGTGAGTCCGAGCGGTTGTTGATTATGCGGCGGCGAAGAGCGTGGCTGATAGCTCCGGGTTGGTTTTCTGGGCGCTCGTGTCCGGGGGGCGGATCGGTCGCGAAATGGTCGAAAGTCTCGGTTTTGAGAGCTCGGACCGAGATTTCCGCCCGCAGTAAGCGGAGGAGGTCGCCGGTGGAGGGGCGGCGGTCGGTTTTGCGGGGGGGGGGG
>JAYVEJ010000731.1:0-2960 GCA_043748885.1 Luteolibacter sp.
AGAAACATAGCCGTTTTCACCGCCCTTCAGACCCGGTCCGAGGTCAATGCCAAACCACAGGCTCGGACGCGGATGGAGCAGCAGGCTCCCATCGACGGCATTGTCGGCCAGCACGGCGTCCGCCGATTCCAGTTTCGTCCGCATGGCCGTGGCATCCACTCCCCGGGTGAAGGTCGGCTTGAACACCGGATAGAAGGTGCATCCGATGTTCCAGTTCTGCTCGTAGGAATTATTGTAATCGTTAGAATGCCCTTCATCGTCGGAAGGCAGGGTCCATGCTTCTTTGTACTGATAGCCGCCCTCGACGAAAGTCTGATTAAGGGAGTGACCCGACTCGTCACTGTATTCCCACGCCGTTATCCAGGAGCCGTTGACGGCTACGGAAGGCGGACTGCCGAACAATGAAACGGTTCCCGAACTGCTGCCGCCCTCGACCACATATCCGGCCTCGATTTCCTCGTATCTGGAAGAAGCGCCGTCGATGTCGATCTGGTGCCAATGGCTGCGGCGCAGCACATAATCCGTGCCGTCGATCGGCGTTCCAGCCCCGCCTGTTGCGGTGGCACTGACCCGCGCCTCTTCAGGATAGGTGCCTGACAGTTGGAGCCCTTGCGTCCGCAAGGGAGCGGTAATCCCCTCCTCGCCGGAAGGATTTTCGGAATAACTCCCGGCAATGTGGATCTGTGAGTCGAGATAGGAAGTAACGATGGTCGATGGATCGGAAATATCCACATCCAGGTTTCCAGGGCCGATGGAATCGGGTTTCCATGTCACGGATTCGACAACCGCGTCATCCTGATCATGGATTTCAACGCGGGGTTGGTAGTTATGATCGTTGTTGCTGTCCTGAGGATCATTGTAAACCACCACCTCACGGACGTTCGTTTGGTCGGTCAGGGTTTTCTGACGGAAAGCGGCGGGCCACCGGATAAGGCACAACGTCCTCACCCGTTGTGCCAGCAACCGCAGGAGTTCGCGGTAGTTTTCAGGGGTGGCCCTCGGCAGGGGATCGAAGTCCCCGGAAGTGTGGCATTTGAGCACTCCCACGGTCACACCCGCGTCAAATTCACCTGGACTCGAGTTGAGGAACGCGAATTTCAACCGGTCGAATTCCGCAACCGCTTGATTGAGCAAGGCGATTTTTCCACCCATGTCCAATCCATCGACAGCGGACTGCGTCGGATTGGTTCCTGCTCCCAACCAGTCGATGGGATGGTCGTCCGGAATCGTCCCGTCGGCATTAGCCGGATCGTTGTTCTGGTTCGTCAGATACTGCGCGACCTGGCTCTGCTGGTTGATCACCCGCTGGCGGTCGGAAAGCGAGGCCACCACGTCATAGAGTGACTGCGCGGGAGAAACTCCGTGGGCGGCAAGGAGCGTCAGGAAAACCAGCGCGCATTTCAGGATTCGGGGAGACCGCGTCATCGCATCAATTCATTTGAAAACAGAGAAATCTCGTTAGGTTGCCGGACCGGTTCATTCCACCGTCGCCTGCAACAGCAGTTTCGGATTGTCTTTGGCCATCGGATTGAGGGCGCGCGACTGCTCGGTGGGATTGCTCATCCCGTCCGCATCCGGATCCAACAGATTGTCTGCTCCATCCACCGTGGAGTTCGCGGTGTAGGGATTGTAGCCGAAGGTGACTTCAAAAATGTTAGTCAGGCCGTCGCCGTCGAAGTCCGCGCTCATCGCCTCATCGAGACTGGTGATTCCCGGATAGTCGCCGTAGTGAAGCCGGAAGAAACTCTTGGGAGCCGAACCCGCAAGGCCCCGGCTGTGCATCCCGTCGCCGAAGTCGATGAACGGCGCGTAGAACCAAGTCTGAAGGTCCAGCGACCATTGCATGAAATAAACCCGGCCCGACACTCCCAGCCAATCGGCGGCAAAGATTTCTTCCAAGCCTTGGGTGAACGCAACCTGGGGTTGCGGAGCCAGATCCGCCGCAATGGGTCCGATTAGAAATGGCAGGGGCACCAAGGCCACGATGGTTTTACCAAGGCTTTTCATCAGTTTCCTCCTCCCTTTTTGATGGTATCAGCAGACAGGCCAACCGGGTGGCCTCGTTCCCAGAAATTCACCGTCACATCCTTTGGAATCGGCGGATTGGCTTGGTAGTAAGCCCTTAGGTCCACCTCCGCCTGGATTCTCGCACGATAAGCCGCCTCCATGCGCCCGCCTTCCACTCGATAGAGTTCGTGCAGATCCTCGACGAGTTGCACTGCTCCCGCGTCGGGTGCAGCCTCCACGATCCCATACGCCGGTTTGTCGTCGGGAAGCGCGGGGATTTCCGGCGCAATGTATTCCATGTCGTGCCTCGCCAGCATTGCCCCCCGCCTCTGAGTGTCTTCGTCTCCCACCCCCATGATCAGCTCATATCGCCGGATCTTTCCATCAGCGGCTCTCACTTCAAACGTGGAAAAACCCGTGAAATGATTAAAGTCCAAGTTCGACCAAACGGTGATTTCCTTCTGCACATCGCCGTTGGGATGACACCGCAGCAAGGTCCGAGAGTGATCGTAAACCGTGGCCGAAGCGAAAACCAACCGGCTCCACTCCGCATCATTTTCCGAATTTCTGATCCGGGAATTCCCCCCCGAATCATCCACCGGAACCGGCGGCGGTGGTGGGTCGGGCAGCTTCGGATCCTCAACCACATCGACCGTCAGCGTGATCCTACCCTCCACCGCAGGCAGCCCAGCCATCGGCGGCGGCTCCACCACATCCATCTCGCGGACGACCCTACTCTTCACCACGAAATCCGGCAACTCGGGTGGGGATGCCACAGGCGACGGGGTGCCATCCGAGATTGAACCGGGGATGGTGGTTCGAGGATTCTCCTCAGCACTCAAGATTTCTTCAATCAGACTTAGGGTTCGCCGCAAAATAAATGATCAAACTCTAGGGCTGATCATGTAATTCCACTCACCGTGGAAATCAGCTCGTTGGATCGAGATCGCAGC
>JAYVEJ010000732.1:0-2955 GCA_043748885.1 Luteolibacter sp.
CTTCGCCCGCGTCACATAAATCGTGGAAACCGTCCGCACGCCATAGTAGGCGAGGCGCTCGATCAATTCCATCCCGCCGACCACCCAGAACACATACCCCAGGCTCCCCAGCGCGGCCCACAATCCAAGTTGCTTCACGTCATCGAAAGTCGTCTCGTTGCAGTCTTCCTCAGGCTCTGGCGGATGGCTCATGATTGATCGGCTGCGGTGAGATTCATTGAAAATAGCGATAGCGGGTTGGACATTTCCGAAGCGGAGCGTATTCCTCTGGGGCATTCCTGTCTTGGCATGAAAATGCATGTCACTATGAAAAACCGCACAGCCGCCGCCCTCCTCTCCACCATAACCGGCGCACTTGGCGCGGTGGAGATGACGATCCTAGAGCAGCTTTTCGACCACATGGCGGACACCGCGTTTTTCATCAAGGACACCGCCGGGCGTTATCTCGCCGTGAACGATTCACTCGTCGAACGCCACGGCCTGCGCAGTAAATCGCAGTTGCTCGGCCACCGTCCCTGCGATGTCTGCCCGGGTGACTTCGGCCGCATCCCCGCCGAGCAGGACGCCGATGTGCTCGCCACTGGACGCTCCATCGTTGAGCGGCTCGAACTGCAGTGGTATCTCCCGCAAAAACCCGTCTGGTGCCTCACCACCAAGCTCCCACTCCACGACTCCACTGGCAAGATCAGCGGCATCATCGGCATTTCAAAAGACGTTAGATTGCCGATCCCCACCAAGGAAATTCCCGATGGTGTCGCGGCCGCACTGCGGCGGTTAGAGACGGGTTTCGCCGATCCCCTCACCCCAGCCGAGTTGGCTGGCATCGCCGGCTTACCCGCCGCCCGCTTCGCCCGGCTGACCAAACGAATCTATGGCATTTCCCCGCTCCAACTGATCACCAAAACTCGGATCGCCGCCGCCTCACGGTTATTGCGGGAAACAGATCGGCAGGTCGCAGAGATCGCGCTGGAATGCGGATTTTATGACCACAGCGCGTTCACCCGCGCGTTCCGCGCGGTCACCAGCGTGACTCCGAGTCAGTTTCGCGCGGGGTAGTTAGAGAGTCGTGGAAACTGCCGCTAAAAGTTGATCGACACCCGCAAGCGATTGCTTTAGCCAACCGCCATGTCAGAGCCATTGTCGATTGCGGTGTTAGGTTGTGGCTCGCGAGGTCGCACGTATGCCAGACTCATTGCATCATTCGGCGATCGTTACCGGCTGACCGCTGCCGCCGATCTGGTAGCTACCCGTCGCGAGGCGGTTTCATCACTCGGTCAGATTCAGGAATTCGCCTCGGCGGATGCACTTTTCTCGGCGGGAAAACTCGCCGATGTGTTAATCATCGCGACCCAGGATTCCCAGCATTTCGATCATGCGATCCGCGCACTTCAACTCGGCTATCATCTCTTGTTGGAAAAGCCTGCCGCTGAGTCGCTGTCCCGTTGTGAGGAAATCGACCACCTCGCCCGCAGCCTCGGGCTGCGGGTCGCACTGGGGTTTGTGCTGCGCTACACCCCGTTCTATGCCACGGTGAAGCGCATCATCGACAGTGGCAAACTCGGGCGGGTGATATCGATCCGCAGCCATGAGGGAGTGGAACCCTTCCACCAAGCTCACTCGTATGTCCGCGGCCATTGGGCGAAATCTAGCAACTCTTCGCCGATGATTGTGGCGAAGTGCTCGCACGATGCAGACCTTATTTGTTGGCTCGGCGGAGCACCCGTGGCAGCGGTTTCGAGTTATGGGGATCGCTCATGGTTTCGCGCGGAAAACGCGCCACCGGGAGCACCAGCCCGCTGCACCGACGGCTGCCCCGCCGCGCAAAATTGCCTCTATGATGCCCACCATTATCTCACGAGTAAACGTCGCTGGCTCAGCATGGTGATGGATGGCTACGAAACTGCGGATGATGGCCAAATCAGCGATTTCCTCAAGACTTCGCCGTGGGGCCGCTGCGTTTATCATTGTGACAACGACGCAGTCGATCATCAGGTGTTAGCTTGTGAATTAACCAACGGCATCACCGCCACTCATACCATGACCGCATTCGATTGTGGCCGCGGGATCGAAGTTTATGGCACACTTGCCGCACTGAAAGGTGGCGGCCCTTACATGGAAGCCGGTACACCGGAGTTATGGCTCCGACATCATGCCAGTGGAACCATAGAACCACTAGCAATTCACGAGCAGGACAGCGCGGGGTATGCCGGCCACGGCGGCGGAGATTGGGGACTGGTGGATGCGCTCGACGGACTCTTCAAGGGATCTAACGCCCTATCACCCGGACTCGATGGGCTGGCTGGCCACCAGCTTGCGTTCCTTGCCGAGGAAGCACGGCTCAGCCAGAGTCAGTGCTTCAAATAGAACTCAAGACCGTTGAGAAACATTTGCACTGCGATCATCACCAGCAACATACCCATCAGGCGCTCGACCGCCAGCGAGCCTTTCTCTTTCAAAATCTTCGAAATAGCCGGGGCGCATAAGAGCACCGCCGCAGTGATTCCCCATGCCGTGAGCAGCGCGATCAACCACGATCCCATCTGTTCGGGATGAGAACTAACCATCACCAACAGCGTGGCAAGCACTGAAGGTCCGGCAACCAGCGGTGTGGCTAACGGCACGATGAATGGTTCCACCAGCGGCGCATCCGCCGTCCCGTGAGCGACTGGAAAAATCATCTTCAGCGCGATCAGAAATAACACAATCCCGCCGCTGATGAACAATGCTTCTTTGGACAAATGAAGCAGTCCCAACAAGCTTGGCCCGCAAAACAGAAAGGTGACCAAGATCGCCAGCGCAATGAGTAATTCTCTAGCAATCACCCGCAAGCGTCGCTCCGGCGGCACCGATTGGAGGCCACTAATAAAGTTAGCGACGTTGCCCAGCGGATCCATGGTCGTCAGGAGCAAGACGATCGCCGAAAACGTATTCATAATCACACACCTAACTGCTGCT
>JAYVEJ010000733.1:0-2953 GCA_043748885.1 Luteolibacter sp.
CGAGGCTGGTATTGCGAGCCACCGGGATGCCGGCGTAGCGCGCGCCTTCCGGCGAAAATCCGATGGCTCGGAAGCTCCGCCCGAACGTGGTGTGATGGACTAACACCCAGATCCCCGCAGCGACCGCGAAGAACACCCAGATCTGCGCGGGCAGTCCGGCGACGTTGGCATTTCCCAAAGCGAGGAAGGATGGGGAAAAATTGGAGTAAGATTCCGCGCCTTTGGTGAGAGCTTCGGCGAGGCCGCGAAATAACGAAAACGTGCCGAGCGTGACAATCAGCGGTGGAAGGTTCAGGCGCGTGATCAACACCGCGTTGACGCCACCGCCGAGCGCACCGAAGGCGACGGCGGCGAGACCCGCGACCCATGGATCGAGGCCCAAGCTATTCACCATCATCCCGAACAGGACGGCGCACAGGCCCATCATCGAGCCGACTGATAGATCGATCCCGCCCGTCAGGATCACCGGCGTCATGGCGACAGCAAGCAGCCCGATTTCCACCGAGTGGCGGAAGACGTTAGAGATGTTCCGACCGATGAGAAAATTTCTCCCAAGCGTCTGGAAGAGCACCACCTCCACGAGGATCACCAGCACCAACACCGTCTCGTGGCGGGCTAACAGGGACTTGAGCGATGTTGATTTGGACATGGCAGTTAGAGGCGGCTTTTCCGGCTGCGGAGTCCATCCGCCACCACGGCGAGCAGGATCACGAGGCCTTGGATGGCTTTTTCCCAGTATGGCGGCTGGTGGAAATGGGTGAGCGCGGGGTTGACGTTAGCGAGCAGCAGCATTCCTAACAACACACCCCACAGTGTGCCGCGGCCACCGCTGATCGCCACCCCCCCGACGACGGCGGCGGCGATGGCTTTGAGGTCGAGTCCGTCACCCGCATTCGGCTGCACTTGCGGCGACTGAACCATGTTGAATACTGCTGCTAGACCGGCGAGGATTCCCATCAGCACGAACACCCCGAAGGTGGTGCGCTTGGGATCAATCCCGGCGAGACGCGCGGCCTCGGCATCGGTGCCGGTGGCGTAGATGAAGCGCCCGGCGGCTAGATTTTTCATCGCCCACGCCGCGCCTATCAGGAGGATAAATGTCAGGGAAATAACAACTGCTTGGCCAGCCGCTTGACTGAGGCCGAACCATTGAATGCCGGCGGGTAGCGGCAATAAGCGACCTTGCTGCCAGAGGCGCAGGGCTTCTTGCCAGGTGACCATGGTCGCCAACGTGACCACGATGCTGGGCAGTCCGAGCCAGGCGACGAGCACGCCATTGAGTGCGCCCATCAGAGCACCCGCGCCAAGCGCGGCGCAGATTGCCACCCCGAGCGGCAGACCCGACGCGGCGGTGACGCCGGCGACGATGGCGCACATGCTGAATTGCGCGCCGATAGAAATATCGATCTGCCGCGAGATGATGACCAGCGCCACGCCGATGGCCAGAATCAGCGCGGGCATCTGCGAGGTGAGCCGAGAAATGAGCGGCTGGATTTGGAAAAAGTGCGGGGCGAAAATGGCCAGCCCTAACATCAGGAGAAGCAGCGCGGCGGCGACCGTGAGTTCGCGAAAATACTTGTTCATCAGGCGGCGTCCTTTCCGTTAGTCCCGAGCGCGGCAGACATGACCGTGTGCGCGTCGGCGTGTTGCTTGTCGATCATTTCCACCAGCCTGCCGCCTCGCATCACGGCGACGCGGTCGCTCATGCCAAGCACTTCGGGGAGGTCGCTGGAAATCATCAACACCGCGAGACCGTCCTTGGCCAGACCACGGATGATCTTGTGAATTTCCGCTTTCGCACCGACATCCACGCCTTGCGTCGGCTCGTCGAGGATCAGCAATTTCGGCTGCGTCGCCAGCCAGCGGGCGACACTGACTTTCTGCTGGTTGCCCCCGCTCAAGCTGCCGCCGGGGGCATCCGGGCCGTAGGCTTTGATCCCGAGATCGCGGATGAAATCTTTAGCTAACAGGCTCTCGGCCTTGAAGCGCAAGACCGAGCCGGGGAAAAATTTCGGGTGGATCGCCATGGTGATGTTGTGGGCGATGGGCATTTCCAGAATCACCCCGTGACGGCGGCGATCTTCCGGCACATAGGCGATCCCACGGGCAATCGCCTCGCGTGGGCTGCTGATAGAAATCTTTTCACCGTTGAGGGAAATCCCACCGGAGTCCGCCGGGGTGATGCCGAAAAGGATCCGCGCCAACTCGGTGCGGCCCGCGCCGACCAAGCCAGCCATCCCGACGATTTCACCAGCTCTAACATCTAGCGTCACCTCACTCACGCCGCTGGCGGCACAGCCGAGGTTGGTTAGCGAGAGCACCACCTTACCGGCCTCGCCCTCGGACGGCGGATAGATCGAAGAGACTTCGCGACCGACCATCAGTTTGATCATCGCGGACTCAGTTAGAGTGTCCACCGCGTTGGTGCCCACGCTCTCGCCATCGCGCAGCACCGTCACGCGGTCGGCGAGCGCGAAAATTTCCTCAAGCCGGTGGGAAATGTAAACCACCCCCACCCCGCTCTCGCGCAGGTCGCGGACGACTTTGAATAACAGATGCTGCTCCTTCTGGGTGAGCGAGGCGGTCGGCTCGTCCATCACCACGATGCGTGCGCCGGAACCCAAGGCGCAGGCGATTTCCACGAGCTGCTGCTCCGGCATCGACAGCGAGCGGACTTCGGCATCGGGCGAAATTTCCGCGCCGATCCGCTGGAGCAACTCGACAGCGCGAGTGCGTTGGTTCGCCCAACGAACGCGGCTGAAAAGGCCGGTTTTCTTTAAACGCAGGCCGATATTTTCCGCCACCGTTAGATCGGGGAACAGCGCGGGCTGCTGATAGATGCAGGCGATTCCAAGCTCGCGCGCCTTGGAGGGAGTCAAATGAGAAACCACTTCACCGGCGACCACGAGCGTGCCGCCGTCCGGTTGATGGGCACCCGTGATCACTTTGATGA
>JAYVEJ010000734.1:0-7741 GCA_043748885.1 Luteolibacter sp.
GAGTCCTGCGGCGTCGGCACCAGAGTCGAGCGTGACCTTGGCTCGCTCAGTCCAAGCAGGGTTCCACCATGTGTCTTTGGATTCTTCAGCGCGGGCGGTGGCCGTTAGGGCTAATACAGTGCCGATGAGGCGTAGGAATTTAATAGCGAATAATGACTTCATGAAAGAGGAGAAAGTAGTGCGTTAGAAATCGGCCCAGCCGCGGAATGTGACGCGGACTTCACCGGAACTGGCATCCGTCTGGGAGATGAATGGCACGGCCACGTCGAGCGAGCCGTTGTAGTGATTGCGGACTTTGAAACGGGTGCCGACGCCTGCGCTGGCGAGGCCGTAGCGTTTTTGCTGAGACGGCAACGCGTCGTATATGCCCACCAATCCAGCATCGGCAAAGGCGTGGAAGCGCCATTCATCGGCGCGAGCACCGGCTTTATCGGGAGTGCCAATGAGCGAAGGGCTGCGGAGTTCGGCGCTGCCGAAGATGCCATTATCACCAAGGGCGACGGCCTCAAGATATCCTCTAACGGTCCCTAGGCCGCCACCGGCGATTTGCTCGCCGTTGATGAGTGGCTGACTGGCGAGCTGGCCTTGGATTTTTCCAAAGACCTGCGAACCGCCTTTGAGGTCATGGGTGTGGGCAAGATCTGAGCGGAGGAACACATAACTGCCATCCGCATTGTAGCGTTTGTTTGCATAGTCGCGCTCGCCGCTGCCCATGCCTCGGAGGTGGAAGTTAAGTGAAGTATTAAATTCGGTGAACGCACTTTCTGCAAGCCAAGTGGCCCCGTAGTTCACGCTGAGTGGATAGTATTCGATGGGCGAGGAAACGGTGTCCTTGCCGATGACGATGTCTTCCTCGAAATGCTTGTAGTCGATGCCGAGGTTAAAGTTTTGATAGAATTTATCAGTGGATGGCAGATCGTAAAGCGCACGCAGGCCAATGATTTCGCCGCGTCCACCGACCGCTGCGCCGCCGAGGGTGGAAATATCACTATTCTGTTTGGTACCTTGGAGCATCAGGCTAACACCATCAGAAACACGGGCGAGGTAGTGGCCGGAGAAGACCAACGCATCGTTGGTGTTTTCTGGAGCGAGTTGGAAACTCAGGCTACCCGTATGACCGAGCTGAAATAAGTTTGCATAGCTGATCGAGCCGTTGAGCCGCAGCGGAGTGGTGTTAGAGCTATATCGGTTATTGAGTTCTAGCGAGCCGTGCAGTGGCAGTTTATCCTCAACATTGAGGTCGATATCCACGGTGCTAGGCTCGACTCCCGTGCGCAGTACCGGCGTGACGCGGCGGTCCGCCAAGCGATTGAGTGCGACGATTTCCTTACCGACTCGGGTCATGTCCGGGACATTTCCTTCCGCCAGAGTCGGTGCCTCACGCTTGATTTGGCTGGGTAGGAAAAACCGTGCGCCATTCACCCGCAGGCGACCGACTTTGCTCTCGACCACCTCTAGCCGGATGATGCCGCGCCGCGGATCTTGTTGGGGGACGACCACGGAGACCGTCTGATAGCCTTTTGCATGATAGACTTTTTCCAGCGTGAGCCGCGCTTGCTCGACGTCAGCGGGCGTCCTCGCGGGACCGAGAAACGGATAGACGGCTTCCTCGACTTCCAGATTTTTGAGGCGGTGTGCCCCTTCCACGCGGTATTCGCGGATATTGAAAGAGGTGATTTCCTGGGCTGTTAGATCCTGGGTCACGATTCCGACACACAGCCACGTCAAAGCCGCACGGCGCTGCGACGGGAGAGCGAATAATGATCTGGAAAAATGCATGGTGGCAGCCCGGACTTCGGGCAGGCGGCAGCATTCTCCCGCCAGTCGCTCTGCCTCAAGGGGACTCCGGTGACGTTCCTGTCACATTGCGGAAATCCTTGATTCTATGCGGTTCGCACCCGCTTCTCGGCTTTTAGCATACCACAGCCAGCCGCCACATCGATGCCTCGGCGTTGGCGGAAGGTGCAGGGGAAACCGGCGTCTATCAGGACTTTTTGAAACGCATGGCCGGAGTGGCTTTCTGCGCCAGCGAAGCCACCGGTCGGGTTGAGCGGGATCAGATTGATGTGGGCGTCCATCCCCTCTAGCAGCGCGGCAAGTCGCGTGGCGGTTTCCGCTGAATCGTTGTTCCCGGCGATGAGCGTCCACTCGAAAAAGATCCGCCGCCCAGTGATTTCGCCATACTTGCGGCAGGCATCCATCAACATTGCCAGCGACCAACGTTTACTCGCAGGCACCAGTGCGGCGCGCTCCTCCTCGGTCGAACCATGCAGGCTAACAGCGAGGCGGTAGGGCCGACCTTCTGCTGCGAGCCGCAAAATGCTTGGCACCACGCCCACCGTGCTAACCGCGATCTTCGACGGGCCGATGCCGATGCCGCGTCGGTCCGAAATGGCATCCAACGCGTGCATCACCGCGTCGTAGTTATGGAGTGGCTCGCCCATGCCCATGAGCACCATGTTACGCAGCCGTTTGTCGGGGTGGATGTGCTTCAAGACCCGCCGCGCGTGCAGGACTTGCGCGACAATTTCCCCGGGCCGCAGATGCCTGACAAAACCCATTTGGCCGGTCGCGCAAAACACACATCCCATCGCGCAGCCCGCCTGGGTGCTGACGCAAACGGTGTGGCGACCGGCATAGCCCATCAGCACCGTCTCGATCGTTTGGCCGTCTCGCAGCCGTAGTAGAAACTTGCGGGTGTGCCCGTCCGAGCTGCGGATTTCATCAGCGACCTCCGGCGCATCTAGGAAATACGCCCTCCCCTCGCCCACCGATTCCGCAACCCAGCGGCGGAGCGGAGGGAGAAATTCGCAGGCGTTTAGATCTAACGCGCCGGCGCCGTGAAGCGCGCGCCAGAGGGCTTTGGCGTGATGGCCCGCCACCCCGGCGGTGGTTAATGCAGCGACCATCTCGGCGAAACTGAGATCATGCAATGACTGGGGAGATGGCGTGCTCACGCGCCACTGCAACCCCGCAGATGGGCGCGAGCAAGCTTGAATGGAGTGTGGTGGCTCCGACGTACGGGCGCCTGCTAGGAACAGCAGCGGCGGTCGTTTGGCTAACAATTTCGATAGCGTTTCAGTCGGCGAAATGCTTATAAGATCACTTTTTCGGCAGCATCACCGGTGCTTGCTCGCGCAGCACGGTCACCTTCAAGGGGCGGCGGTGGTTGATGCCGTCGGCCAGGTAAATCAGGACGAGCGTGCGCTCGCCGGGGTTTCGCAGGACGACCCCGGAATGGAGCCGTTTCAGAGCGCCAGTGGTGGCGGGTAGAAAAACCTCGAAGGGCTGCTCGACGGCGACGGGAACCGCGCGGCCAAAAATTTTCCCGGCTTCGAGGATGAGTTTTTCGCCGCCGATCGTGATGCCGACCGCCGCAGGTGAAACGTTGATGTAGCGGACGCTGCCACCCATCGCGCCGTCTGGCACCACCAGCGAGCGGGCTTTTTGCCAGGTCGTTTGCTTGGGATCGCGCCACAGCAGGACAAGGAAAGCGCCGGATTCTGGGCGTTCGAGGCGCAGCCAAGTGCTCCATGCGTGTCGCATCCGGGAGGTGATCCGGGTGGCTGTAGTCAGGCAGCGAAGACTTGTTATTTAGGGGAGAATCGTTCGTCAGATTAGAGTTAAGACCGGCGCTCTCAATGGCGGCTTGGAGTACGCCCATCCGACCGGTTTCGTCTTCGACTAGGCGCCGATTGACGAAATCTGGGAGGGAAATGAACGGGCCGCGCAGCTTGACCTGAGCCACAATGGCATCGGCAAGAAATTTACCTTTCTCTGCGGGTCAGCCACTGGACAAATAATAGCGGTTCCAGAGCTTGCGGTTGACCTCGAAGGACAGGTCGTAAATCAGATTATCCCGCCCCGGCACCTCGCCGAGCATCGCGCGGGCGGCGGAGGCCCAATCGTCCTTGCTGGCCGATTGGCGGCGGTCATCCGCCCAACCGATTTCACTCTCCGTGAAGCCACCGAGGCTGGCGGCGGGCGAACTGGAGACGGCTGCGGCGGTGCGGTTGAGGTCGCCAAATCCACCGCTTCCCAGCTGCGGATCGGCGAGAGAATTTCCCACTGCATACGCGGGATGCCAGATCAGTTCAGAGAGTTTTGCATGTTGAAATTGGCCGATCAAGACGACTCCCATCTCGTTGCGTGGCACGTCGAAAGGCACGTAACTGCGATTGCCTTCCTGCGGCGGTCCAAAAGGGTTGCCATAATAGCGTCCGCCTCGCGGGACCGGGGCTTGGTCGTTCCAACTCACCGCTTGGTCGAACAGATCGCGGGTGTAAGCGCCGAAAAACCACGGCGCGATGCCGCCGATGTTTTCCCACGGCGCGCGCAGGATGAACGAGACGCGTGGGTTCCAATTTGCTAACAAAGCATCCTCGAAATGCGCCGTCCCCGCCAAGGATCCGGAGCCGCGGTTAAAATCGTGCTCGACGAACCAGCGCATACGAATGCCCTCACGGGTCCGCAGGTTAGCGATCAGCGTGGGCTGCGGCTTGGCATTATCTAGCAACTGGATGGGCATGTGCTCATACTTGCTCCATGACACTCGCGGCTTGCGACCCGCACCATATTGCAGGGAGGCTGATAGCACTGCGATTTGTGGCAGTTTATCAAAGCTCTCGAAGGTGACCTTGGCACCGGCTGACACCTGTTTGAGGATGGCTCGCGAATCGTCTCCTTGGAAACTGATCCCGTCATTGCCAGAGTTAAAGATATCATTGATGGTTCCAAAAGCGATGCTGCGCCCGCCCTCGAAGTTTAACCAATCGGCAATGAATTCATCGCCGTTGGGCGCGCGGTTAGTGGTTCGCATTTCTTGGCGGCCGTTGCCTTGAATCATGATGATAGATGGGTCGCACTTGAGGTCGCAGTTATAGGGATTCCATACCACCACCCGAGGATACATTAACTGCCGGATTTGATACCACTGGGTCGGGCCATCTTTGTTGAGATAAGTGCTGATCTGAGTGAAATTCGTCGCCTCCACCAAGATCGGTTATAAGGTCGCCTGCTGATTGCCGGCGAGTTTCACGGGCAGTTCATTGGCCAAGGCGTGCCCAATCCCTGAGCAAGCCGATGCGCGGACCCGCCAGCCGGTAACGGGACGCGGAATTATCATCCCCGACGAGCAACTCTCCATTCGAGAGACCCGCAAGGTTTTTAAATGGGGTCACCTCGCCGGATTGGAAGCAGGCAGTTAGATCGTGCTTGAGTCCGCCGCCCGCCACATCCGCGAGGACGCCGCTGGACTCGGTGGTGAAATCGAAGGCGTGTTGGTGGACCCACTTTGCGTCCACGGTGGCCAGCGTGAGTGTCGCCGGACTGATCAGCTTTTCGCGGTCGGCGGATTTCAGCTCCACCCCGCCATCCATTATTTTTGGGTCGGCGTTGCCGCTGACGAGCCACTCCACCACTTGGTCGGCTGGGTTGAGATGGCGTTCCCAACGCTGATCCGGCAAGCTGCCGACTAGATCGTCGCGAGTCAGGAAGGGATCGCCATTTTCCAGCGTGCTGCGCTAGGCCCCGGTCCAGTGGGGTTGCTTGGTGTCCTTGCGGAGGATGTCTGCGGGCGCGGAAATTCTTTGGTCCGGCCCGAGTGCCCGTTGCAATTGGCCGATCGCTTGCATCATCGCGAACCGTGCATTTGCCCGCGCCAGTGCCAGATGATTGCTGCGCACGGAACTCTGCATGAGAGGGCTGCTATACCCAGCGCCATCGCTGCGCCAGTCATTTTCTGCGGGTGAAACGCTAGCCAATGCAACCCAAGCCTGGGCAGAAAATTATGCTATGCCCAAGTCATCAGCTCCGCGTCCCTGCGCTTGGCCGTTTTATCTTCCTCGAGAATTTGTTCCAAGAAATTGGCACCCTCAGCGTTGCCGAGTAAGCAGGCCCATTCGTGC
Source organism: Luteolibacter sp. (assembly GCA_043748885.1). Lineage (GTDB taxonomy): Bacteria > Verrucomicrobiota > Verrucomicrobiia > Verrucomicrobiales > Akkermansiaceae > Luteolibacter. The sequence continues at coordinate 5,907 of JAYVEJ010000734.1, forward strand.
AGGCAGCCATAGGAGACGGCTTGCGATGCGGCGGCTGGCAGCGAACCCTGTTCGAGCATTTTCAACGCGGATATCAAGTCGGTATCATCGGCCAGCGAGTTATCAAATTCCATCGCGGCCCCGTCGCTGGTGGTAATTTCTAGTTTTGGGTCAACCGGTTGACCGAACCATTCGAAGATCTGCTCGAGCAGGATCACACGCCGCATGGTTTCCCTAGCGTGGGATAAAATCGCCTGCTTGAGATCGTCGGAAACGTCGGGCTTGATCATTTGCGGTAAGGCCTTCGCGATCCGGTATTCAGCGTCATACGCGTGTCCCAAGTCATCTAGAAATTGATTTTTGATAGATTTCATAGGTGGCTGCGGGTTCGCATTTCGGATCAGGTCCAGTGCCCATCGAGCACATCTACCGAGCTGCATAGAAGCTAGGAAAACTGCCGTGTTGCGACAATAGGGTGTAACCCTACTCCACCTTTCGATGGGTGTTTGGAACTCCCGATTCCCCGGCGACTGCCCATGGAGAAAATGAGAGGCCGTGGCAGATGGTCCCTGTCTGGGATTGAATTTTCTCAACTGCCACGGCCTGGCGGGGATGTTCGGCGGCTTTTCCTTTTTGGGGGGAATGTGTCCGCTTGCGCTTCCTTAGCTGAGTTGACTATACACTTCGACTACCCACCAGCCATGGGGTAAATACCTACTAGTTAGCCTAGCTTCTAACGCAGCAACAATAGGGATTTACCCCATAGACCGGGATGCGATGGCGACTCATTGTATATCCTGTAGTAAAAGCTTCATCGGGAGTTCCTCCCCTTCTCAGATGAGGCGTATCCCACTTACGTTTATGAATCACGCCACCCCTATTATGCGTAACTTCGCGGACTATCTCATCGCGCGTGAGAGCGATTCGGAATGGCCCGCGTTCAACTATCCCCTAACGGAGAACCAAGCCACGCTTGGGATCGTGGAAAAACTGCGACCGCAACTTGAGGAGCTGATGGGTGAAACGGGGTTTCGTGCCTTGTTAATGAATGCGTTAGCCTATTCCAAAGATGAACTCCCGGGGTGGAGCGAGGCGCGAATCAATCTGGACGGCGGTTTCCAAGGATTCGAACAAACCTTAGCGGAAACAGACCCGGACAAGCTCTTCAATGGAGGAGCCGTGGTGCTCGCGTGGTTTCTTAGATTGCTGACGTCGTCCATCGGCGAGCTTCTCACGATTCAGTTGGTGCTCGAAGTCTGGCCTGACTTGGCGGTCAACGACCGTTTTTCCAACGCGGGCGAGTCATGGGAAGAAGCCACCGACGTAAGCCACTTGCGGCACTTCGCTAAATGCTATGGAAACTAAACCCGTCCCGACCGCGACTGAGACTTCGTGTTACCCGGCGCAATGCGTTGTCGCCATCGCGACTTCGGCCGGGGGACTCAATGCGCTCTCCGTCATCCTCGGTGGCTTGCCGGTGGATTTCCCGGCGGCCATCGCCATCGTCATGCACGTCTCGCCTGATCACAAAAGCTTGCTGGCGGAGATCTTGAAATGGCGCACGCCTATGCTCGTCAAGCAGGCTTACACTGGCGATGTTTTGTGCCACTCGCGGGTGTTTGTCGCACCGCCCAATCACCATCTATCAGTCGCGAAGAGTGGTCGCCTCAAGTTGTCCTCGCCGACTGCGGAAAAGATCCATTTCGCGCGTCCCTCCGCTGAGCCGTTGTTTGCGACGGTCGCGGAAGTTTATGGAAAACATGCCATCGCCGTCGTTCTAACTGGCGGCGATGGCGACGGCTCCACCGGCGTGCAGCTCATCAAGGACGCGGGCGGGATGGTGATCGCGCAGGACC
>JAYVEJ010000735.1:0-7733 GCA_043748885.1 Luteolibacter sp.
AAAGTCCAAGCTCATCAAGGGCGAGGTCGCTAACAATTTTCACATTCCCCGCGTCGGCTACTACCACGCGGAGGCGCGGAATTTTTACGAACATCCCTACGGCTTCGAGCAGGACGGCAAGTATTTCATCAACGGTATCTGGCAGGACCACTCGGTCGCGGCAACCGTCGCAGCGAGCCGCCCCACACCCGAAGCCCTCAAGAAAGTGGAAGCTGCGCTGGAGGAAGAACAAAAATCGGCTTCTAACACGCAACCGCAGCAGCAGCAACACGGCGGCGGATTCGGCATGGGCAACGCCCTCATGATGTATTGGCTGCTCTCGGGAAATCGCGGAATGTTCTCGCCCGGCAATGGCTTCCGCCAAGCCAGCGGCCAGGCCGATACTTGGCAACGCGGCGTGGAAAACCAGCGCAGCGCCGTCGGCAGTTACGCCGCCGCGAATCCCGGCTACCAGCGGATGGTGGACCAAAGCCGCGCCAGCGGCACCGCCATCAAGCCCGGCCAATCGGTGCGCGGTGGCTTTGGCAATTCTCGCGCCTCAGGCAGCAGTTCCTCGACTGGCAGTTAGTTTCTATCACATGAATTCCAGCATCCGTCTCGAAGCCAACGCCCCGCGTCCCGATTGGCAATCCCAAGTCGAAGCATCCGGCCTCATCTGGCACGGCGCCGGCGAGTCGCCGTATTGGACTGAGGACCAGCACCTCGTTCTAACATTGAAGGCGGCGGAAACTCTGGAGGACGCCGCCAGCGAGCTTCACGCGCTTTGTCTCGATGCCTGCGAGCAAATCGTTAAGCGCGACTGGTGGACTCGCCTCGCCATTCCCGAGGCCGCGATCGGTCTCGTCCAAACGTCGTGGATGAACTCGGATTTCTCGATCTACGGCCGCTTCGACTTGGCGTGGGACGGCAGTGGCCAGCCGAAACTTCTTGAGTACAACGCCGACACCCCGACCTCGCTGCTAGAAGCATCGATCATCCAGTGGCAATGGCTCGAAGCCACATTTCCAGACTGCGATCAGCTCAACTCGATCCACGAAGCACTCGTCGCGCGCTGGAAATTGATCCCCGAAAACTCCGTCCATTTCGCCGCTGTCTGGGAAAACTTGGAGGACCGCCAAACCATCGCCTACCTCGCCGAGACCGCCGAACAAGCGGGCAAATCCGTCGAGCTGATGGACATGGAAGAGATCGGATTTTCCGAAGCAGGCCGCTTCACCGACTCCAACGAGCAAGCCATTGACAAGCTCTTCAAACTCTATCCGTGGGAGTGGCTGACGCAGGAGCCGTTCTTCGCCGAGATCGGCCAAGAGCGCTCGCGCTTCATCGAACCGGCGTGGAAAATGATGCTCTCTAACAAAGGCTTGCTGCCGATCCTCTGGGAACTCAACCCCGGCCACCCGCTGCTGCTGCCCGCTTATCTAACACAGGACGCGCTCTGCTCACAAGGCATCCAGCACTGGGTGGAAAAGCCATTCTTCGGCCGCGAGGGAGCCGGTGTTTCCGTGATGGCCCGGGGAAATCCAATCTTCACCGGAGCCGCCGGCCATCAAGGCGAACCCATCGTCTATCAGAAACACGCCAACCTCTTCTCCGCCGGCGGCCAGCACTTCGTCTGGGGCCTGTGGATGATCGGCGACGAATGCCGCGGTCTATCAGCACGCGGCGACAGCTCACCCATCACCGGCAACCTAAGCCGGTTTTTCCCGCATCGGATTGAGGGATGATTGGTTCGTAGTCGAGCCCTTTAGGGCGTCTTCATGAGGTCCGTGGAAGACGCCCTAAAGGGCTGGACTACGTACGAAGATGCGCCGCTTCCCTCTGTCTCCAGTCTCCACCTTGAATTGGACGGGCAGAAACTTCTCGATGACGGAAATGTTAGTCGGAACGTGATCGTCGGGCACCATCGTGGTGAAGCTGCCACTGCCTGCTAGAGCCAGCGGCAACAGAAGCTGATCCGCCAGATGGCGACCGACCGGCACGCCGGAGCCGATGAAATCGTGGAGACACTTGGCCGCCCGCATCCCCACACGCTCCGCCGTGACATTCGTTTCCCCGACGCTGCTGGTGAGTTCCTCGCAGTTTTCAAATACCGCTTCATACAGACAACAAACTCCCCGCCCGGGACCGGGTTCACGGATCTCGACGCTGGCGTCATCGCAAGGAAGCTGCTTGAGGGCGGCATCCAGCATCCGGCCACCGATGCCGATCTGGAGGTTGCGGATCGGCACCCGGAGATTCATCGACTCCAGCTCGCCGCGCTCGTGAAGCTCGATGGCTGTTAGTTTCGCGCACGGTTGGATTTCACACTCGATCACGCCGCCACCGACCGGGGGGAACCCGGATTGGACGAGGGAAATCGAGACTTCCGCGCCCATCCGGCGGAGCGCCGGGAGAAACACGCGATCGAGGAACTCGAAGGGCGGGGCCAGCGGATTGTGAGTGCCGCCTTCGAGTCGCAGCGTGCTCGGGCCATCCGCGTGGAGCAGTGCGGGGAGTAGTGTTTGAAATAACAGCCCGGTGCTACCCGCCGTGCCGATGGCGAACTGATAGGCTTCTCCCTTCAATTTTCCGCTGCGAAAAACCAACTCAGTGGAGCCGATTTCCGCGCCGTCTGCCGTGCCGCCAGAGATTTCACACGCCGCTCGCACGCACGTTAGATGCTGCCGCATTAGCCCGGGTTTCGGCCGCTTGCCGCGGATGTTCGTCATGCGGAACGGCTGGCCAGTGACCATGGCCAGCGAGAGCGCCGTGCGCAGCATCTGGCCACCGCCAGCGGTGCCGTCGAGTTGGAGGGGTTTCATAGGTTCAAAGGAAAGTGGGTTTCGGACTGCGGGGACATGTCCCCGCTTTCACACTGGCCGACATGTCGGCCAGTGTGAAAGCTCCGACATGTCGGAGCAGTCCGAAAGGCTTCAATCATCTGCCGCAGTTTCGTCCTTGATCACGAAGCGAGCCTGCAACTTTGCGACCGTGCGGGCAAGGCCGGCGGTCTCAACGCTGCGCAGCACTTCGGGGAAGTTCTTGTAAGCATCGGGCGCTTCGTCGATCGGGTATTTCCGGCAGTTCGTTAGAATGTCGGATTGATCTAACTGAGCGTCCACCGTTTGCTGGTCGAGCGTCCGCGCCGCGTGTCTGCGGCCCATGGCGCGGCCTGCGCCGTGGTTGACCGACCACGCCGTGCGCTCGGCTCCGCCCTCGGCGACCATCACGACGGAACCGTCGCGTGGGTTTCCTGGCAGCAGAATCGGGTGCCCGGAATCGGCGAAGCGCGTCCCCGCCAGCGAGAAATGTCCTCCAGGAATGGCCCGCGTCGCGCCCTTGCGGTGGACCCAAGCTTTCTTCCCGCCGATGATTTCCTCCCGCGCGATGTTGTGCGAGATGAAATAGACAAGCTGGCCGTTAGCGCCGGGCAGGATTTCCTGGAACGCTTCTAACACCAGCGCGTTAATCAGCAGGTGGTTCACCGTGGCGAAGTTCGCACCGAGCGACATGTCGTCGATGTAAGCATCCGCCTCGGGCGTGCCGAGTGGGGCATAAACGAGCTGCTTGTCGCCCGCAGGAAACGGCGTGCTCCAGTCACGGAACTTTTTCTCCAAGTCCTTGAACTGGCCCTGCGCTAACAGGTTACCGAAGCCACGCGACCCGCAATGGCTGAGGAAGGAAACGTGGCCGTCCTTGAGTCCGAAGACCTCAGACGTGTCACGCGCCGAGGGTCGGTCGATGACGCGGGTGATCTCGCACTCGCCGAAATGGTTGCCGCCGCCGTACGAACCGAGTTGCCCGGCCTTTTCGTTGAAATTCTTGATGCGTCCGCTTTCGAGGATGAATTCAAGTCTGCTACGAAGGGCATCGTAGGTTCCGTCGTGACCGCGGTGGGTCGAGTCCTCGCAACGATCTGCCCACTCGGGCGGGATGCCGAAAGCTTCGCAAACTCGCACGGTCGCGCCTTCGGTCACCGCGAGGATGCCGAGATCGCGGTCCACATTGCGGCCCTTCTTCACGGAGCGCTGACCACGGCCCGCGCCGGTCGGCGTGCGCTCGACGATCGCATTGATGAGCGCTCGGCGGGTCTGCTTGTCGAGAATCGCATCCTCGGGAATGTCGAGCTGGAGCAAGGACATCGAGCACTTGATATCGACGCCGACCGGCCCCGGATAGATATGCGTCGGCGAGACCATGACGCAACCGATCGGTGCGCCGTAGCCGGCGTGGGCGTCGGGATTCAGGATCACATCGGTGACGCCGGGAGCCATCCGCGAGTTGACCGCCTGTTGGAGGCACATCTCGTCGAAGTTGTCGCGGATCGCGTCGGTGCCGACGACGGTGATGGGTTTCCCAGAGTCGTTAGGAAGCGGAATGAAGCCGAAGACTTCATCAATTTTATGGATGGTGTGCATGGTGATGTTAGAAAGTGAAAAGGCGACAAGGGATTGGTGAAACAATTTTCCTGCTCTACCGCTGAGCTACCGGGCCGTCGATGGTGGTCCGGGCGGGACTCGAACCCGCGACTTGGTCAGTAGTAATGATGTAGTTCCACCGGTATTCGCCAGTTAGAGTGGGTTGGATGATGGTTGAAGGAGAACCGCGACAAGTGTTAGGAAGATCCGTTATAACTGCTCTACCACTGAGCTACCTTGCTTGCGCAAGAGACGGGATCGAACCGGCGACAGGTGTAATCTTCCAGGGCATTCGCGGAGGTGAAGTGAAGCCAGAAGGCTGCGGGCAGAATGCCCGAGCCCCTGTGGCGCAGGCATTCTGCCCGCAGCCTTTCGTCGTTTACGCAATTCTCATTTGTTTCGCGAGGGGTTGGAGTTCGATTTGTTTGATCCAGTGATCGGTTCCATCAGCACCGGCGGCGAAGCTGGCGATGAGGTCGAAGACGTTGTCGCTGAAGCCGCCGATGTTGAGGATGTCCTTGCGATCGGGGGCTTGCGTGGTGGTGTTAGGAGTGATGTCGATGCAGACGAGACGGGCTTTCGGGTTGCGGTTCTTGAGCTTTTCCCACTCGACCATCATGGCGGTTCCACGGTTCGCTTTGGGATCGGCCCAGGACTCGTTGTCGGAAACGAAGACCACCAATTCGGGGGTCGCTTTTTCCTGATTGAGCCGGGCGAGCGGGGCGGAGCAGTTAGTTCCGCCACCGCCGATCTTGGCGAGAGCGGTGGCGTTGGTCATGACGGAGTCGCGGGGGTTGAGCTTGATCTCGACGACGCTCAGCTCGAAGGGCAACACGCGGGCGCTTGCGTTTTTCCGGAGAAAAGCAGCAGCGACGAGTGCGGCGACATCGATGCAACGGACCTTCGAGCTGGCTCCAGGGCGGAAGCCGGTGACGGGCGATTGCATGGAGCCGGAGACATCGGGACAGATGACGACCTTTCCGGTGATCTCCGGGACGTTGCTGATGGCAGTTTCCATCGCGTCTTGGAGGGCGTTTTGGAGTTCCACCGGCACTTCCTTGTCGGCGTTCATGAAGGCGACGAGGAGCTGATAGGGAAACACCCGGGCACGCCGGACTTGATCGGGATCGGCGAGGCGAGCGGCGAGCCGTTTCACCAGCGCGGCGTCACGGAACACGCCGTGACGGGCGAAGGTGTTGAGGTTCATCCGGGTGGTTTGCCATGAAGCGTTAGAGGCGATGGCGGACCATTCCTTTTCTCCGAGAGCCTGCGCTGTTAGCATCTGGAACGGCACGTCAGGAACTTCTCCCTCGCGGGAAATTTTCCATGCCTCGAAGGCGCGGAGTGCTTCCGGCAGTGCGGCGGCGTCCCACGGTTTTCCGATGAGCCAAGCGTAGAAGGCTTGGCGGGTGGCATCGGCCGGACGCGGGTGGACCATTTTCACGACATCGGCCAGCGAAGGATCGTTGCCGATGGTCGCCTGGATGAGCTGCCGTTCGGTGGCGCGTTCGAGCCACTGGCGGACGAGACGTTTCGGCGCGGAGCCGAGCGACTTGCGACCGGTGACGCCGGAGCGAAGGATCTGCACGAAGTTGCGGAGCATCTTGCCGTTGTCGATGACTTGCGGGAAAACTTCGATGAGGCGGTCGAGATCGCGGGTGGCGAGCACGGCGCAAAGCAGTGCTGGCATGTCCTTCATGAAGCCGCGATGGCGGGCATAGATCGCGGTCTGCGCGAGGAAATCAGTGTCCACTTGCAGGGCGAGTTCGAGCACGCGGTCGAGCTGGGTCTCGGCGGTGGCATAGAACGTGCGGCTCAGGCTACCGGTGGCGGCAAGCTGAGCGAGCGCGGCTTTCGGGCCGAGAGCGTAGGCTGGTGCGGCGGCGTCGTTGGTCGCATCCGCTTGAGGGATCAATGCGCCGCGAAGGGTGTGGAAGAGTGAGCGGTTTGCCATGGTGGAGTGTCCGGTTGATGGCGTGGACAGATGCTGTATTGGCACGGAGCGGGCCAAGAATTTCTCCGACTCCGGAAAATTCGGTAACACGTTGGTTTTAAATGGACAAAATTTTCGTAAAATTCTCGAAATCAGTCGCGTGGAAATCCTTGTTGCGGGATTCGTAGCATTCTCGCTAAGGTTTTATCCATGAAGCGAGTGGTGATCGGCCTGCTGGGGACCAAGCTGGATAGCGGCACGGATGTGGGCCGCTGGGATTTCTGGCGGCCGACGGTTTCGCTTTTCCAGCACGACGATTTGCTTTGGGACCGGCTGGAACTGCTGGCTGAACCGAATTTCTCGAAGGTCTCCCAACAGGTGATCGACGATGTGCGGCAGATTTCGCCAGAGACCCAGGCGCGGTTGCACGAGGTGACCTACGGCGCTGACCCGTGGGATTTGGAGACGGTCTATGCGGCGCTGCACGACTGGGCGCGGGGGTATGCGTTCGATTGCGAGAAGGAGGAATATTTCATCCACATCACGACCGGCACGCACATCGCCCAGATCTCGCTGTTCTTGCTGAACGAGGCGGGGACGCTCCCGGGGAAACTGATCCAGACCAAGCCACCCTCCACGAAGTCGTCGCGGAATGTGCCGCAGGCGGGCTACTCGGTGATCGACCTGGATTTGTCGAAGTACGACCAGCTCAGTACTCGCTTCGAGCGCGATCAGGTGGAGGTGACGGACTTTTTAAAAAGCGGCATCGCGACGCGCAATGCGGGCTTCAACCAACTGATAGATCGGATCGAGCAGGTCGCCCTGCGCTCACAAGCACCGATGCTTCTAACCGGCCCGACCGGCGCGGGTAAGTCGCATCTCGCGCGGCGGATCTATGACTTGCGCAAGCAACGCGGCGGGCTGCGCGGGAATTTCGTGGAGGTGAACTGCGCCACGCTCACCGGCGACACAGCGGCATCGGCGTTGTTCGGCCACACGCGGGGATCGTTCACCGGGGCTCAGAAGGACCGGCCGGGCTTGCTGCGCGAGGCGGACGGCGGGCTGTTATTTCTCGATGAAATTGGTGAGCTGGGAGCGGACGAACAGGCGATGCTGCTGCGGGCGCTGGAGGATAAGACCTTCCTGCCGGTGGGCGCGGACAAGCCGGTGAAAAGCGATTTTCAACTCATCGCCGGGACGAATCGTGACCTGCGGGAAGCGGTGGCAAGCGGCAGGTTTCGCGAGGACTTGTTAGCGCGGATTTATTTATGGACCTTTGCGCTGCCGGCGTTGGCGCAGCGGCGGGAGGACATCGCGCCGAATCTGGAGTTCGAGCTGGATCGCTACCGGCTCACTAACAAGCGCGACACCAGCTTCAACAAGGAGGCGAAGGCGGCGTTCTT
>JAYVEJ010000736.1:0-2921 GCA_043748885.1 Luteolibacter sp.
CCCGCGCCGCGCTGGGTCTCGATGGTGAGCGCGAAGGCTTGGTCCTGCGCCGGTTCGATCGGCACGCGGAGTTCGCGTTTTTCTGGATCAAAACGCCACGAGCCGACCGGTCCATCGACCACATCGCTGACGGTGAAACCCGCGGGCACCGTCATCACTAACAACGAGACACGGCCCTGCGCCGGACGGATCGAGACGAGGTGGCGACCACTGACCACGCCGGGTCCGGGGAGATAGAGATTAGAAACCTCCGCGAAAAACTTGGTTTCCTCGGCGCTAACATCGCGTTGTTGCGGGCGGGCTTGCAAGGTCACCGGATCGGCCGGGCCGAGCACTAACACCGCGCCGCTTTCATTCGCTGCCAGACCGGCGAGCGCGGTCACCTTGGCCGCGCCGGGTGAGAAAAACTCCCAGCCTGCTTGGTCCCAACGCAGCGTCACCTGTCGCAATGCTGCGGGACCGCCGGGCAACACCCAGCCCTTGCCCGGATCGGTTAGTGGCATTTCAAACACCGCCTTGCCGGTCATCCGACCGGCGCTGTCGGCGACGATGAAGTAGGCGTCCTCTTCGTCTAACGGGGCCTTCACCACATGCAGCCCCACGCCCTCGAAACCACTCAGCACGGCGGGCGCACGCAATAACAAAAATCGCTCGCCGACCTCGCCACGCACCGTCACATCGACGGTTCCACGCAGCCGTCCGTCACGGATTTGCCAGTCTTGGATCAGCGACTCTGCGGGCTTGGTGCCGGGGATTTCCGCCGCGTGGGCGTCTTGGAAACCGAGGCCAGTTAGAATGACGAGTGCCGCGATGCTTTCCGCGATCTTTGGCTTGCGCAGGTCGTGGATGGCCTGCCACAGCCGGGGCAGCCACCAAGCTAGGGCGATGGCTGCGGCGATGCCGAAAAACAATGGCGCACCGCCACGGATCGAGAGGAACGAAGCGCCGACCAGTGCAAGCCCGCCCATTTTCCACCCGCGATCTCCAGCTAACATCCCGCGCGCGGCGATGCCTGTGCCGAGCACGAAAACCAACCACATCCCCCACCCGGTCCGCGCTTGCCATGGCGCGACGTTGCCAATTTCCACCGCCACCTCGCTGCCGGTCGCCACCACCGGCGCGGCGTATTCGAGGAAGGCGGCATTTCCCCGACTGGTGGCTGCGGCGGATAGCCCGAGCGCCACCGCCACCACGATAAAGGCCATGCCTAACACCAACGAAAGCAGCCGCTGCGAGCTGCTTGCCAACGCCGCCACACCTAACACTAGCAGCGCGAAAACTCCGCCGGAATGCCGGGCCAGCCATTCCCAGCCACTCTCCGCGAGGCCGGGGCGGACCAGTTCTGCCGAGCCGCCGCGCGGGACTAACTGGCGGCCTTCATCGCCCTTGACGGTCCACTCGCCGATGACCACCGGCGCGGCCAAGATCGGTGCTGCGAGACGGGGGTGGCGCGGGTACGCGGAGCGTGCGCCGTAGCGCAGGGTGACTTCCACCGCTTGGTTCGGATCGACCTGCGAGGGCAGCGGCACCAGGGTTTCGCCGCCGTCGGAGCGGGCGTTCACGGACTCGCCATTGACCTTGGCTTCCCACAACTTGGCACCGTTAGGCAAGGTCGCCCGCAACGCGCTGCGGCCTTTGGATTTTACGAAAAAACGGGCATCCGTCACCCACTGGCCGTCGCGCGAGACCTGGCTGGAGAGCTTTAGGAAATCCACGACTTGCTCGACGGTTTCACCCGGCTCGAACCACTCGATTTTCATCCCGATCTTGAAGTCGCGGGCGGTGTATTGCCACGCTGCTAGAGTAGGCGCACTGCTGAGCAAGCGGAACTCGGCGGGCAGCTCGGTCGGGTCGATCGCGAGCAACGGTCCCTCGCTAACAGGCTTGCTAAACTTCACTTGCAACGGACTTACCACCTGGACATAGCCGCGCTCAGCCTGGACCTCGAGCGGGCGGACCATCCCGGGTGTTAGGTCGCCGCCGCGGGCGCTCATCGGCTGTTCGAAGGTGAGCAGGACGGTGCCGGTGCCAAGGACCGGGCGCGACAGCGGGACGATCACCGTGTCACCCTCGCGCCGCCAATCGCGACCGACGTTTTGGCCGGTCACGTCGATGTTGCCGATGTCCGCAGGCACCGAAATTTTCCACTCAGTGGCCGGCGCACCGACGACGAAATAGTTGATCAACACGCTGCCATAGGCCGCGCCCGCCTTGAGCGAGTGGAGGTGGAAGACATCCGCTTGGATGCTTTGGCCGAGTGCTTGGACATCCAGCCCGACCTGCCACGCGCCTTCGCGCAAACGAAATGCCTGCTGCAGTCCGGCAGTTTTCTTGGGGAAAAACGTGACTGGCACCTCGGCCACGCCGGTCGTTTTACCAGCGACTAACCGATAGCCCGCCGTTGCCACGGCACCAACGTAGCCGCGCCGCGATTTCACGTTGGGAAATTCTAACGGTGGGAGAACCCACGCCCCGTCCTTGACCGCCTCGTTCTTTTCAAGCCGCACGCTGATGAGCTGGCGATCCATCACCGGCTGTTTGAAAATGATTTTGAGGCGGCGTTTGCCATCCTTCACCTCGCTGGCCACCGCGTAGTCCGCCACCTCCGCGCCGGTGACCGAAGCCACCGCGTGGTCGGCGGGAATCTCTAACTCCCACTCGCGCAACGGAGCCTCGCGGATGTCCAGCTCCAGATCGGCGAACACCCGGCGGTCGGTCTCGGCGAGTTCGTAAACGGTGGTTTCGATCACGCTGACTTCGGGTAAAACTTGGTCCGCCTGGATGGCGTAGCTGTAGTCCGCCGAGGGAAACCGATAGACAAACACCTGCCGCAGCTTGTCATCCACGCCGCCGGGAAATTGGCTGGGCGCGAGCTGGATCAAGCCCTTGGCATCGGCGACTTCGATTCTAACCGCGCCTTC
>JAYVEJ010000737.1:0-7683 GCA_043748885.1 Luteolibacter sp.
CCGTGGAGCGATACCGGGACTTAAAGAATTGATCGATACGCTGAACCTACAAGCCAAGAACCACGAGTTCCCAGCGGACCTCAATGTCCGAAGAACTGATGATGTCAAAGCAGCCATCAAAAGCATCGAAGCAGCCACCACCCAACCGGAGATGCTAACCATCGGTGACAACCCGTGATCGTTTCAGAATATCCAACAGAGTAAATCCATGATCCTATTTAAATATATTAAGAATACCAACCTCGCGGTGAGTGGCGTGATGGCGATGTTATCTTTGGCGGCGCTTGCCGCAGAGGAAAAGACTGCCAGTGCTCCGCCCTCGGTGCTGCCGGGGGCGACGGCAGATCCCCACATCGCGGTGTTTGGCACAACCTTTTGTCTCTATCCGACGACGGATATGAAAGGCTGGAATCCCACGGCTTTTCATGGCTGGACATCGAAAGATTTAAAACATTGGAAGGATGAGGGCGTCATCCTAGATATACCGGGCGAGGTCAAATGGGCGACTGGACAAGCATGGGCTCCGGCCATCGCCACCAAGAACGGCAAGTATTACTTTTACTTTTCGGCAAACCAGAACATTGGAGTTGCCGTTTCGGATCATCCGATGAAGTCATTCAAAGATCCCCTCGGCAAGCCACTCGTGGCAAAGGGCGAGTATCCCTGTCAAGTGATTGACCCGATGGTATTCGTGGATGATGACGGCTCGGCGTATCTCTATTTTGGCCAAGGTAAATGCATGGCGGTCAAGTTGAATGATGATATGATTTCCTTCGATCATCAGGCTGTAAAAGCAATTGAACAAGAAGGCTACAATGAAGGTCCCTTTGTCTTTAAGCGAAATGGCATCTATTATCTCAGCTGGTCTGAGTATGATACTCGCGATCCGCGCTACTCGGTTGCCTATGCGACATCCAAGTCACCACTTGGGCCATTTAAAAAAGCCGCCGGCGGACCGATCCTCCAACAAAAAGGTGAGATCAAGGCGGCCGGACATCACTCGATCGTGAAAGTTCCGGGACGGGACCAATGGGCTGTAGCCTACCATCGTTTTCTGGTCCCTCGCGTCGATGGTGTCCTCCGCGAGACTTGTATTTCTCCACTCCGTTTTGACAAGAACGGTGAAATCCTCCCCGTAGATATCTTTGAGTCCATTCCAGCTAACTTTATCACCCCAAGAAAACCATGAAACTAACAACATTATTGCTCACATCGCTGTTACTTGCCGGGCCTGCAATTGCCGGCCCCTTGCAAGTCTTCATCCTCGCCGGCCAGTCAAACATGCAAGGCCAAGCCGTGGTGGATCTAACGGGCAAGGATTACAACGATGGCAAAGGCACGCTTGCTATGCTCTACAACGATCCGGTCAAGGCTCCGATCTACAAGCATCTCAAAACTGCCGATGGCAAATGGGTGGAGCGAAATGATGTGTGGGCGCAATATCAGCGCGACGAGAATGACTTAAAAGTGGGACCACTGGGTCTCGGCTTCTCAGCCTACAATGACGACCACCATTTCGGGGTGGAACTCCAGTTCGGCCATGTGGTGGGTGATGGCATCAAGGACCAAGTCTTGCTCATCAAAACCGCATGGGGCGGCAAGAGCTTGGATGTGGATTTCCGCCCACCCAGCGCAGGCGGACAGGTCGGTCCTTATTATACAAAGATGATCTCAGAGATCAATGATGCCCTCAAGAATCTAAAGACTAACTTCCCGAAATATGATGGTCGTGGTTATGTGATCGCAGGCTTTGTCTGGTGGCAGGGATGGAATGATTTCTGCGATGCCAAGATGGTGCCTGTGTATGAAAAAAATCTGGTCAATCTCATCCATGATGTGCGCAAAGATTTGAAGTCGCCGAAGTTGCCGATCGTCATCGCTGACTTGACCGGTGGCTGGGCGAAGGGCGAAAAGGATATCCCGCCCGCAGCGCAGGCGATCCGTGATGCCCAAAAAGCGGCTGCGGCGAAGCCAGAATTCAAAGGCACCGTGAAGTTAGTGGAGACCAGTGAGTTTGTTCGCAAACCAGAAGACTCACCGCACCCCGGCCATGTCCACCATGAGTTCGGCAATGCCGAGACCTATTATCTGGTGGGTGATGCCATGGGCAAGGCCATGCTCAGCCTAATGCCAAAGTGAGTATCAATCAGGACAAGCGACTATTTGAGTGATCCAAAGGCCGCGGCCAAGGAATGGCATCAACTAAAACATCAACATGATGACTCGTTTCCCTATATCATTCGGATGGGTCTTTATGCTCCTGAGCTTCCTAGTGCCCATGGCTCGCGCGGAGGATGCCCGCAAGGCCCTCTCGCTGGATGGTAATTGGCAACTGGCTGAGGGATTGCTGAATGCGATTCCTACGACTTTTGACCATCAGGTAGTTGTTCCGGGGTTGGTTCAGATGGCAAAGCCTGCATTTGAAGAAGTCGGCGTCAAGAGTGCCCGGCGCGAAGCGTTCTGGTATCGCCGCACATTTCACTTTGACGGGACGGTTCCGGCGGTGGCTTTGCTCAAAATCCACAAAGCGATGTTTGGAGCGCAGGTTAGACTCAATGGCAAGTCACTCGGGGAGCACCCGCCTTGTTTCACACCCGGATATTTTGACGCGAAGGTGGCCTTGCGAGAAGGTGACAACGAATTACTGATCCGAGTCGGCGCATTTACCGATAGCTTGCCCAAGGTGGTTCCCACAGGTTGGGACAATGAAAAAAAGAAGTATATCCCGGGCATCTATGACTCCGTGGAATTAATTCTATCAGGCACGCCGTTTATTGCTCGCGTCCAAGCCGTGCCAGACCTCGAAAAACAAGCTGTGACCATTCATGCTTGGCTACAGCGTGCTGGCGCTCCGCCCACGGCAAAGATCCGCTTCGTGGTTCGCGAGGCGGTATCCGGTCGGATCGCAGGGAAAGGGGAATGTGAAATTAAGAAGGGAACCGACGAATCGGAACCGACCGGCCAGGTCACCATTTCTTTAGTGGGTTGTCGGCTGTGGTCGCCGGAAGATCCGTTTCTCTATGAAATCGACGCACACAGCACCGGAGACTCTATCAAGGCCCGCTTCGGGATGCGCAGTTTCAAATTCGATCAGTCCACGGGGCGGGCGATGTTGAATGGCAAACCCTATTTCCTCCGAGGAAGCAATATCTCGATCTACCGTTTCTTCGAAGACTCCGAGTGCGGTGACAAACCATGGCGTGAGGAGTGGGTCCGCCGGCTGCACAAGAAAGTCCGAGGTATGCACTGGAATTCATTGCGCTACTGCATCGGATTTCCGCCTGAATTGTGGTATCGCATCGCCGATGAGGAGGGCATCCTGATCCAAGACGAGTTCCCGATCTGGAAAATGGACCCCAAGCCCGACGATTTCGATCCCAAAGAACTGGCGAGGCAATACACCGAGTGGATGCAGGAACGCTGGAATCATCCGTCGGTGGTCATCTGGGATGCCTGCAATGAGACACCGGTCCAAGCCCGCACCGGGGAAGCCATCCGGATGGTCCGTTCCTTGGATTTCTCCAATCGCCCTTGGGACAATGGCTGGGCACCGCCCGATGCGGCGGGGGATGTGTTCGAGTCCCACCCCTACCACTTCAGCGATGCCAAATTCAAACTCGCGGATCTCGCTAAAGAATCCGGCGTTCCTAATGGCAACGTCGGCATCAACAACACGGCTAGAAATCCGATCATTATCAACGAATACGGTTGGCTGTGGCTGAACCGCGACGGCACGCCCACCACCTTGACCCGCGATGTCTATAAAAACTTGTTAGGGCCGGATTCCACCACCGCCGAGCGCCAGCATCTTTATGCACGCTACACCGCGGCCGAGACGGAGTTCTGGCGCTCGCACCGCGCCTGCGCTGGGATCTTTGAGTTCTGTGTCTTGGGCTATTCGCGTGCCGACGGCCAGACCAGCGACCATTGGAGCGATGTCGAGAAGCTGGTCTGGGAACCGGGTTTCTATCAATATGTCAGAGATGCTTTTGCCCCGGTGGGCTTAATGATCGACGCTTGGGCGGAGGAATACGCAGCGGGTAAAAGGCAGCAGTTCCCGGTAGTCGTAATCAATGATCTCGACAAGGATTGGCAGGGCACTATCAGATTCCGACTCCTTGATAAGGGAGTGACCGTTTCCGAAAAAAGCCAAGCCTGTAAGGTTGAGTCCTTAGGAAAAACCAAACTGGTCTTCACTCTCAACCTGCCGAAGCAGCCTGGAAAATACCAAGTGGAGGCAGCGTTGCTTCAGGCCGACAACGAGCCGGCGCGGAGTCTGCGCGATTTCCAACTCAAGGTGAAAACCGCTCGCTCTCCGAGTAAGTCTTCAATCGACGAACTCTAGGCGAGTGCGCAAATACGTCGATTTAACGTCGTCCGAAAGAGAAACCATCACGACCGATCACATGTTCACAAGAATGAGAATGGCGTTTGTTCCCTATGCGCTATGCATGGGTGCCTTGGCCGCTGGTGAGATGGAAACCCATTTTCTCAATCCGCCGGATTCCGCGCGGCCTGGGGTTTACTGGTATTTCATGAACGGCAATCTCAACGGCAAGGAGATGACCGCCGACCTAGAATCCATGAAAGCAGCGGGCCTCGGCAACTTAGTGTTTCTTGAGGTGGACATCGACGAGCCGCCCGGTGGCCCGGTGGCGTTCATGAGTCCGAAGTGGCAGGAGCTTTTCGTTCAATCCGTCCGCGATGCTGAACGCTTGGGGATCGACATCACGCTCGGGATCGGACCGGGCTGGTGTGGCAGCGGTGGCCCTTGGGTCAAGCCGGAGCAAGCCATGCAGCACCTTGTTTCCAGCTCGGTCGAACTCAAAGGGCCGCAATCCTATTCGTCGATTCTGCCCGTGCCCCAGCAACGTTCGACCGAGTGGCACACGATGGACAGCCCGTATTACGAGGACATAACGGTCTTGGCCTTTCCCAGCCGCAAACCCGTCATCGCCGACATCGACGAAAAGGCGCTTTTCTACCGGGGGCCATACACCCTGCGGAAGGAGGTGAAGCCCTACCTGCCGACTTCAGCCCGCTACGCTGAGCCAGGGGCAGATCGGGTCATTCAGCCGAACGAGATCGTGGAACTCACAAAGCATCTCAAGCCCGACGGAACCCTCAACTGGGATGTCCCGGCCGGAGAATGGACGATTATCCGCATGGGACGGCGGGTCACGGGCGCGAGTAGTCGTCCCGCACCATCCACCGCGCTGGGCTTGGAGTGCGATAAATTCGACGCGAAAGCGTTGGAGTTCCATCTGGACCAATACGTCGGAAAACTGCTAGAAAAAACCAAACCGCGGGCGAAGGAGCATGGTTTGACCACCTTGCACATGGATAGTTGGGAATCCGGTGCCCAGAACTGGACGCTTTCGTTGCTGGATGAGTTCAAAAAGCGGCGTGGCTATGATGCCAAGCCGTGGTTGCCGGTTTACACCGGACGGGCGATCCAAAGCCTCGAAATGTCAGAGCGCTTTCTCTGGGATCTCCGTTTGACCGGGCAGGAGCTGGTGTTGGAGAATCATGCTGGCGTCGTGAAGAAATATGGTCAAAAACACGGGCTTTCGCTGTCGATCGAACCCTATGACATGAATCCCGCTGGCGACCTCGACCTCGGCGCGGTGGCGGATGTGCCAATGGCGGAACTCTGGAATAACGCCTTGGACTCAGCCTACAGTTGCTTTGAATCCACGTCGATCGCGCATGTGATGGGAAAGCCGATCATCGCCGCCGAATCATTTACCTCCGTGGAAGCACTCGATGCGTATCCGTGGTCGTTAAAAAATCAGGGCGACTGGGCGTTTGGTGTGGGCATCAATCGTCTGGTGTTCCACACCTTCGCGCACCAAGCGTTAGGCGATGCCTATAAGCCTGGCATGACCCTGGGACCGTATGGCGTGCATTGGCACCGGAATCAGACTTGGTGGCCCATGGTGTCGGCTTACCACCGTTATCTCAGCCGCTGCTCCGAACTGCTCCGCCAGGGAGTGACGATTTCCGACGTGCTATACCTAACACCAGAGGGCACCCCCCATATTTTTCTGCCCCCACCGAGCGCGTTGGAGGGGAGCGGCAGGCTGGCGGACAAGAAGGGCTATGGATTCGACGGATGCTCTCCGAAGATCCTCATGGCTAGGGCTGAGGTGAAAGACGGTCGAATTGCATTCCCCGGAGGAAGTTCGTATCGTCTGATGGTTCTGCCGCAGGTGGCAACGATGACCCCGGGATTGCTGGCCAAAATTCGGGATCTGGTGAAAGACGGAGCCACCATTGTCGGTGCGCCACCGCTCAAATCCCCCAGCCTAGTGGGCTATCCCGCCTGCGACGGTGAGGTCCAAACGCTCGTAAAGGATCTCTGGGGGAGCATCGATCGGCAAAAAACGGCGACCAAGCGCCGTTATGGGAAAGGTGTGGTCCACTGGGGCGGCGAACCGACGGGAAGCGCACCGCTCTATCCATCCTACGATCTAACTGCCGCCTTGTTGCAGGGCATGGGCGTGAAGGAGGATTTCACCGCAACAGGTCCCGTGCGCTACGGCCACCGACGGACTGAAGATCGGGATATTTATTTCATCTCCAACCGGACCGATGCGCCGATCAAGGCGGACTGTTGCTTCCGGGTCGGCCACGGCAACCCGCAACTCTGGGATCCCGTGACCGGCGAGCAGCGACCACTGCTAGATTTCGAGCGTCGCGATGGTCAAACGGCTATTCCCATGGAGTTCGATGCGTTCCAAAGCTTTTTCGTCGTGTTCGATGGGAAAGATACTTCCCTAGCGAATTCGGGAACAAATTTCCCGGAGGCGAAGCGGTTTCAGGAGTTTTCCGGCGCATGGGAAGTCGCGTTCGAGCCACAATGGGGCGGGCCGGAGAAGATCACTTTTGACACCCTGCAGGATTGGACAGCGCGGCCGGAGCCGGGAATCAAGTATTATTCCGGCATTGCCACCTATCGAAAAACAGCCAACCTCACGCAGGTTCCAACAGGCAAAATCTATCTCGATTTGGGAGTGGTCCACGACATGGCGCGAGTCAGGCTGAATGGCAAGGATCTCGGTGTGGTGTGGTGTGCGCCGTGGCGGGTCGAGGTCACCGGCATCATCAAGGTCGGCGGTAACTCGCTTGAAATCGAAGTGGTGAACCGCTGGACAAACCGGCTCATTGGCGATGAGCAGCCTTCCGACGCTAACGTGCGCACGGTGGAATGCCCGCCCGGTTTCCTTGGCGGGAAGCCGATCAAAACTGGCCGCTACACCTTCAGCACGCATGACCCCTATAAGCGGGATTCGCCATTGGTTTCGTCCGGCTTGCTCGGACCGGTTACTCTATCAACTATCAACTAAATTGATCTCATGATTCACCTAAGGAAAAAGACGGTGTTAAAGTTACTATTATCCCAGTTGGCGTTGCCCCGGGAGAAATGGAAAATGATGTCCTGCCGCCAGATTTTACGATCTGCCAGTAAATTTCAAAATGAGCGCGCCAATCACGACACGCAATGTTCACGAGTCCTCCGGCGGACTCGCTCCGTTCTGCTAGTTGCCTTCGCTTTACAAAGCGGTCACCTCCATAGCGCTGAGATAGTTAGTGCCGCTCCTGTCGCCGGAAAAGTGGCGGAGTCGAACAGGGCAGAGGACCGCCTATCCCCTGCGGCGTTTGCTGAGCCGCCGGTCAATG